>CAMVBT010000354.1 GCA_947165805.1 uncultured Clostridia bacterium | reverse complement strand
TCTTTAGTGTGCAAAGGTAATAGTTTTTTTTGTATCCACCAAAAAAGACCGTAGATGCTCTCAACGGCGGATTACTACGCGAATGTTATCGACGATAACTTCCGCTCGACCGAGCAGTCTGTCGATACGATCTATAACTACGCCGTGAAGCGCGCCCAGACATACAGGAACTTCCTGCACGACGAGAATGAGCGCAACCGCTATACTTACGATATCTCCGAGCTCGGCAAGAGCATCGCCGAGAACACCCGCGGCGCCATGTCGGTCTATCAGCGCTATAACCCGAAGGACTACGGCCCCACCAACGGCTTCTGGTACACAATAAACCTCGACGACAACTCGTGGCGTCCGTCCGAGCCGACGGATATGAGCCTCTACGATGAGAACGACCTCGAACACGTCGGCTGGTACTATATCCCCATCAAGGCCGGGACGCCGATGTGGATGGAGCCCTACTACAACGCGAACCTCGGCGTAAATATGATCTCGTACATAATCCCCTACTTCTACGGCAACTATACCGTGGGGATAATCGGCATGGACATAAGCCTCAACCTGCTCAAGGAGGCTGCCGCGGAGGTGACCGTGTATGAGAGCGGCCACGCCTTCATGATGGAGACCAACGGCAATATCATATACCATGAGGCATATCCCGACGGTATAGCTTTCTCCGATCTCCCCGACAGCGACAAGGAGTTCTTCGGCGAGTTCCTCAAAACCGACTCCGATGTCGTGAACATTCAGGCGGGCAGGAGCGGCACAATGGAAAAGCTTGTGCTCAAGAACCTGAAAAACGGCATGATACTCGGCCTGTACGCGCCGCTCACAGAGATCAGTGAGCCCCAGATGAGCCTTATGCGGCAGCAGCTCATCATTTCGAGCATCATTCTTGTGTTCGCGGTGCTTGTAACGCTGATATTCGTAAGAACGATAACCGGTCCGCTGAAACAGATGACCGCGGTCGCCGAGCAGTACGCAAACGGCAACTTCAACGAGCAGATGAGCGTCCGCGGCAAGGACGAGGTAAGTATCCTGTCACGTTCGCTGCAGACCATGTCCACCTCGCTGAAACAGCAGATCGAGATCGCGGACTCGGCAAACAGGGCAAAGAGCGAATTCCTCGCGAGTATGTCCCATGAGATACGCACCCCGATAAACGCCGTTCTCGGCATGAACGAAATGATACTGCGCGAAGCCGAGGACAAGAAGATACTCGGCTATTCCGCGAATATACAGGACGCGGGACGCAACCTGCTCTCGCTCATCAACACTATCCTTGACTTCTCGAAGATCGAGGACGGCAAAATGGAGATCATACCGATAAGCTATGATCTCGCTTCCATGGTCAACAGCCTTGTCAATTCGATCGCGGAGCGCGCGAAGGCAAAGAGCCTGAGCCTTACGGTCAATGTTGACAAAACGCTGCCCTCGATGCTGCTCGGTGACGATATGCGTATATCGCAGGTAATAATGAACCTGCTGACCAACGCCGTGAAATATACCGAGACCGGCGGAGTGACACTTACGATTAAGGACGGCGGCAGAGAAAACGGCTCGGTGATACTCGATGTTTCCGTAAAGGATACGGGCATCGGCATCAAGGAAGCGGACCTCGACAAGCTCGGCGTGGCATTTGAGCGCCTTGAGGAGAAGCGCAACAAGAACATCGAAGGCACAGGCCTCGGTATGTCGATAGTGACCCGCCTGCTGACCATGATGAACTCGAAGCTCAGAATAGAGAGCGTCTACGGCGAGGGAAGCACATTCTCGTTCAGCCTGCCCCAGCAGATAGATGACGAAACTCCCATCGGCGACTATCAGGAGCGCCTGAAAGAGAACGACCGCCTGAGGCTCAATACCCTGCCCGTTATCAAGAACGCCAAGATACTTGTGGTCGACGACTACGCTATGAACCTCAAGGTCGCAGACAACCTGCTGCGGCTCTTCGGTATCGAGGCCGAGCTGATAATGTCGGGTCAGGAGGCTATAAAGGCGGTAAGCCGCAAGACCTACCACATCATATTCCTCGACCACATGATGCCCGGAATGGACGGCATAGAGACACTGACGGAGCTGCGGGAAAAGAAGATGATCGGACGCTTCACGGCAGTAATAGCCCTGACAGCGAACGCCGTTGTGGGAGCGCGCGAGGCGTATATCTCGGCGGGCTTCAACGATTACCTTTCCAAGCCTATCGAGATGAAGGAGCTTGAAGCACTGCTGCTGAAATACCTGCCGAAGGATTTCATAACCTATCCCGAACCGTCAGAGCATGAGCCCGCCCCCGACGACAGCGAGCAGGATGAAGAGGCACAGTCCGATGATACGGCTGCCCTGACTCCCGAAGAGATACTTCGTTCCGCTTTTCCGGAGGAGTCCGGTATCTCCGTAAGCACCGGCATGGAGTTCTGCGCAGACGACGCGGGCTTCTACGCGGATATGCTGAAAGAATATATATCCTCGGCAGCAGAGAAGAAAGAGAAGCTGGGTAAATTCCGTGACGACG
>CAMVBT010000353.1 GCA_947165805.1 uncultured Clostridia bacterium | reverse complement strand
AGTGCTGGCTCGCCGCGTGCATCGTGATATCGCTGATATTCACGGCGGCGAGCTATGTGCTCGCGGCGTTCGACAAGAACCCGGTCTCGGAGTTGTCGATTGCTGTGATCGACGCGATGTGGGGGACTTCGGGCGTGTCTTTTGTCGGCTACGCGTTGCAGAACTGCGTGAGGGCATACACAGCCTCGAAATTCGGACTGCCCTCAAAACAGAGAAATGAGGAAAGAAATGGGGCTATATACTGACAGCGGGCTGGTAAAGCACGCCCGCGGCGCGTTGAAGCTGAAGACGAAGTATATGTGGGGCGGGATCCTCCGTCCCATTACCGCCGACAGCCTCTCGTCGCTGAAAAGCATCTACTCCTGCCTGAACGGGACGGGCTACACGCCGCAGCGGTGGTCGGAGCTTTCGGCACTGGCGGGAAGGGGATATTACGGCTGCGACTGTGTGGGGCTGGTGAAATCCTACTACTGGAGCGGCAGGGCGGAAGGCGGGATCGGCTCCCCGAAATACGGGGCAGCCGGCTATCCCGACGTGAACGCCGGAGGAATGTACGCGGCGGCGAGGGTAAAGGGCGCCATAGGAGCTCTGCCGGAAACGCCGGGACTGATACTGTACTGCAAAAGCCGTCCGCACATCGGAATATACGCGGGCGGCGGCGAGGTCATCGAATGTACATACAGCTCCCGCGGGGACGGAGTGGTGAGTACGCAGCTCGGGGATTTCGGCTGGGAATACTGGTTCGAGTGTCCGTACATAGCGTATGGGAGCGGTCTTACGAAGCCCGCCGCGGTAAGGAGATGCACGCTCGCGTATCCGGCTGCGGTCAGGGAGAAGCCCTCTGTGAACGCGGGACGCATAGGAAGATACACGGCGGGCAGCACCGTCACGGTGGTGAGCGGCTCGGAGACGGTCGACAGCGTTTCCGGCTACACTTATATCCGCATAGCCGCCGGTCGCGAGATGTGGATAGTCAAGTCGGCTCTGGCGGTATCCTGAGCCGTTTTTGCGTATAACGTTTTCACGGAAATGCCCGGAAATAATGCAAAACAGCGGTAAAAACCAACACTCTGACGGCGGTTTTGTGTAAAGTTACAGAAAAGGTGTCAGGAAGGTGAAAAATTGGCGCGGACAGTTGACCTGAAACGGCCGGAGTGCTATAATATCGGTAAAGAGAGATAATTTAACGGCCCAGATATAAAACGGAGACGAGAGTTATGAAAACTACAATGATATTCACAGCGGAGGGCGACACCTACCTGTCCGTGGCATACAAGCCCGTTGAAGCCGCGGCGAAGGGCATAAAGCA
Organism: uncultured Clostridia bacterium; assembly: GCA_947165805.1. Taxonomy (GTDB): domain Bacteria; phylum Bacillota; class Clostridia; order Oscillospirales; family Ruminococcaceae; genus Ruminiclostridium_E. The sequence goes on along the minus strand of CAMVBT010000353.1, from coordinate 1,210 downwards.
GCTGAGCACGCTGTTTTTCGCGGAGACCTGCGGCTCGGAGGAACGCGGTTTTTCCGTGAGGTTCCGCCTGCCGTATTTCGAGAGATTCAGCCGCAGCGGCTTTATCTCGAAGCAGAGCGCCCTGCATTATCAGCAGTCGGTCTTCGACAGATATTCGCAGGAATATTTCTCCGACACTCCTGCCGAGCTTCTGGCGTAAAAAAGACAGACAAAGAGCCCGCCGTCCGGTTGATCTCCGGACGGCGGGCTTTTTTTACTTTTTATCAGATAAATACGCGAGTACGAATACGGCGGGTGAGTTCCAGTATATCGCGACCTCGTTCAGCGAGTAACATTCCTCGTTGTCGATATAGCATTTTGCGGGAGGGGTATCGCGTTCTATGCGCTTTATGGCTTCCGGGTCAGCAGGGTGCCTGTTGGGGCCTCCGGCAACGAAGCCCGGTATACATTCGTCTATCCCGTCGCAGGAAGCCGGACGCAGATGCGGGAAATTGCACCTGTATTTGCCGATGCCGGTGACGTAGCTTATGCCGAGCGGGTTCGCGCCGAGCAGATATCCGAGCTGCCGTTCGGCGTAACCGCGGGCTTTGCTGTCTCCGTTCAGCACATCGTTCAGCGCGAAGATCATACCGCTCTTCATGACGTTCATATTGCTGCCCCAGTAATAGTGGTCGGGAGCCACGGCAGTACCGTATCCGCTCTTGTCCGACAGCACCCTGAGAGCGGCGCTGCTGCCGTAGAAGATGCTTTTCAGGCGCATCTCGGTGGTCTTGTCCTTCGGGTATTTACAGAAAATGTAAGCCAGCGAGCCGAGCCCGCCTGTATCCGCGCAGCCGAGCTCCGTGAGCGAAAACTCTCTGTTTGGCGCGGGGCTCAGCAGATCGTAGTATTTTTTGTCGCCTGTCGCGGCGTACATCTCCGCGAACGCCCAGAAGCGGTTCGAGAGGTCTGTGTGCTGTCCGTAGAGACCGGTGTTGCATTCCTCGGGATTTCTGAATCCCATAAATCCGGGGTTCGCGATGAGCCAGTCCGCGGAGCGCGCTGCCGTCTCGAGCAGCCTGTCCGAGAAAGCCGCGTCAAAAGGCATGTATATCCCCGAAGCGAGCGCGCACACAGCCGCGAGATCGGCTGCTGCCATTGACGAGCACGGGAACACATATATCTGTGAGTTGTCCTTCTCCGGCATAACGAAAGGCGCGTGCAGGGCAGA
>CAMVBT010000352.1 GCA_947165805.1 uncultured Clostridia bacterium | reverse complement strand
GAGAAAACCACTTTCCTTCGGGGAAAGGGGTTTTCTTCCTTCCTCGCCTTCTTCCTCACCCAGCTCGAGCGAAGCGACTTCTCTTTTAGGTGTTGCAAAAATCCTTATATTGTGATATAATATAAATATACTTTTGGAAAAACTAAAATAGGAGGACAATATGCCTGAATATACTGCGTTTTCCGATGCCGCGATAGGCGTCACGCTGACAAGACCGGCTCTGTGCTCTGCGATAGCAGAGAACATCGCAAAGACCGGAAAACCCTTCGTCAAGGTAACCCTCAAGGACGGTAAGACCGAGATAACCGCCATGATGTTCGACATCGGCAGCTCCGAGCTCGCAGCAAAGGGCGTGACCGCCGGGACTGTCGTTGACGTGAAGCTCGCCGTCGGCGAGTATCAGGGCGCTAAAAACTTCAAACTCACCGAGATAAAGCCCTGCGCAGACCCCGAAATAACGCCCGAGACCTTCATCAAACTGCCCCCTGTGGACAGAACTCTCATGTATGACGAGATCTGCGCGGCTGTAAGGAGCTTCATTCCCGCCGTTCCCGGAAAATATACCTCCATAGCCGAAATGACCCTGAAAATACTCACCGACAGAAAAGACGCCTATATGTCCTCGTCCGCCGCGATAGGTATGCACCATAACCTGCTCGGAGGGCTGCTGTACCACTCCTACCGCATGGTAAAGGCCGCACAGGCGCTCTGCGGAGTGTATGACGTCCTCGATAAAGAGCTTATGGTCTGCGGGACCGCGCTCCACGATATCGGCAAGATATGGGAATACGATACTACCCCGAACGGCGACGCCAGCTTTACACGCGCCGGAGTGCTCTACGGTCATCTGTACCTCGGAGCGGAGTACATACGCAATACCGCCAAGGACTGCGGCTGCGACCCCGAAAGAGTGCGGCTTCTCGCGCACATGATACTCTCGCACCACGGCACGCAGGAATGGGGAGCAGTCCAGACCCCCGCGACCCCCGAGGCCTACGCCCTCCACTACATTGACAATCTCGACGCGAAAATGTACGTCTGCGAGGAAGCCTACAGTCTCCTGAAAGGCGGCGAGCTGACCGACAAGAAGCCCTACGGTCTCGACAACCGCATCTATAAACCCGATTATCCCGAGGAGGAATGAGAATATGCGGAACTTTGAATACAATACCCCGACCAAGCTCATTTTCGGAGAAGGCGTCATAGCGAAGCTGCCCGAAGTGCTCGGCGGCATCGGAAAGCGCGTCCTGCTGACCTGCGGAGGCGGCAGCATAAAGAAAAACGGACTTTACGCCCGCGTCATGGAGCTGCTCAAAGGCTTTGAAGTCACCGAGCTGTCGGGCATCGAGCCGAACCCGAAATACTCGACGAGCGTGCTTGACGGCGTGCGGCTCTGCAAGGAGAAGGACATTCAGGTGATACTCGCGGTGGGAGGCGGCAGCGTCCTCGACTGCTCAAAGGCGATAGCCGCGGGAGCCCTGTACGACGGCGAACCGTGGGACCTCATCATCGGGAAGGTCCCCACAAAGGCTGCTCTGCCGATAGTGGACATCATCACTATGGCGGCGACCGGCAGCGAATACGACCCCGGCTGCGTCATTTCCCGCACCGAGACCAACGACAAGGTGGGGTACATCGACCCGCACCTTTACCCGGTAGTTTCGTTCGTTGACCCGACATACACGTTCACGCTCCCGAACCGCCAGACTGCGGCGGGCGTTGCGGACGCTATGAACCACATATTTGAGCAGTATTTCAACTCCGACCCCAACGACTTTGCCGACGGAATGATGGAAGCGGGGCTGAAAAGCCTGATGAAGAACGTGAAGATAGTTCTCGAGGCTCCCGGCAACTATGACGCGCGCGCGGAGATATTCCTTGTATGCTCGCTTGCCTGCAACGGCATACTTGCGCTGGGCGAGAACGGGAGCGGCTGGCCCATGCACGGCATCGAGCACGCCCTGAGCGCCTACTATGACATCACTCACGGCATAGGGCTTGCGATAGTGACGCCGCGCTGGATGACGCACATACTCAACGAGCAGACGCTTGGGAGATTTGTGCGCTACGGCATCAACGTAATGGGGATAGACCCGTCGCTGCCTCGCCACACGATAGCGAAGCAGGCGATAGCCGACACATATTCGTTCTTTGCGTCGATAGGGATACCGATGCATTTGCAGGAAGTCGGCATCGACGAGAGCCGTCTGCAGGAGATAGCGCACCATATTGCGGTGAACGAGGGGCTTGACGGCAGGCACGTTTATGTGCCGCTCACCGAGGCGGATATCCTCACGATACTCCGCAATTCGCTCTGATGACCCATAATAACACATTCTCCGCCGCTCGGACAGGGCGGCGGGGAACAGAGGGCGAAAAAAACGGTTGACAATCCGGAGCCGATGTGGTATAATAATGACATTGCGGACATAGTTTATCGGTAGAACATCGGCTTCCCAAGCCGATGAGGCGGGTTCGATTCCCGTTGTCCGCTCCAGCGGCGAGCCGCCGCTCCCAAACCGTCTGTCAATTTTGTGGCAGACGGTATTTTTCTGCCTCGC
>CAMVBT010000351.1 GCA_947165805.1 uncultured Clostridia bacterium | reverse complement strand
GCGAAGCTCTACATCGGTCTTTACGAGGAGCTTTGCAGCTGGGAGAGCTGACGGCGAACCCCATTAACGCGAGAATAAATTTATAGTTTACAGCGCCGCACATCCGGTGTAACGCAATAGATGTGCGGCGTTAATTATGAAATCTTTCTTTCCGGAGAGAATAATGAAGATAACCATACTCGGCTGCGGCTTCGGCACAGCGCTTGCCGTCCTGTGGAACAAGGCGGGGCATACCGTGACCGCGTGGACGAGAAATGAAGAAGAGATCGAAGAGATACTTCGGTGCGGCGAACATAAGCGCCTGCTCCCGGGAGTACCGGTGTCAAATAAAATATCGTTTACATCGGATATCGGCTGCGTAAAGGGAGCCGATGTTCTGGTGTTCGCGATACCGTCTCCGGGCGTCCGCGAGGTGGCAAGAAAAGTCGCTGCCCATGTATCGCCGGAGACTGTGATACTCAATGTCGGCAAGGGATTCGAGGAGAGCACGAACAAGCGGCTCTCGGAGGTGATATCCGAGGAGATACCGGCAAACAGGCTCGCGATAATGGCGGGACCCTGCCATGCCGAGGAAGTCAGCCGCAGCATACCGACCACGGTGGTCATGTCCTCTTACGACATGAGCTGCGCCGAATACCTTCAGGAGGCGCTGCAGACCGAGACATTCCGCATCTACGGCAACGATGATGTGGCGGGCTGCGAGATAGCGGCGGCGCTGAAAAACATCATAGCGCTGGCGTGCGGCATAGTCGAGGGAATGAAGCTCGGCGACAACACGACGGCTTCGCTGATGACGCGCGGGCTTGCGGAGATAACAAGGCTCGGGACGGCGATGGGCGCGAAGTGGGAGACCTTTACGGGGCTTGCCGGAGTGGGAGACCTAATAGTCACCTGCACCTCGAAACATTCCCGCAACCACAGAGCAGGCATACTGATAGGCGAGGGAATGGACGCCGCGGACGCCGTTGCGAACGTCGGCACCGTCGAGGGCTACAACTGCTGCCGAATTGCGTACAGACTTGCGACGGAGCTGGGAGTGAGAACTCCGATAATCGACGAACTCAGCAAGGTCTGCTATGAGCACGGCACTCCCGCCGAGTCCATAAACAGGCTTATGACCAGACCTCAGCGCCACGAGCGCGAACGCTTCTGGACGAAATAATTGATAATTGACAATTGACAATTGACAATTATGGTGCGGCTTCGCCGCGGTTCTGAATTGTGCTGATGAGTCGGTGCGCCGGAACACAACAGGCGCAGATACTTCCGTATTTCGTCACGATTCAGATAGTCCGCGAAGCGGACACCACAACTGTTAACTGTAACCTGTTAACTGTTAACTGAAAAAAACGGTAAAAAGCGCGTGGAACGCTTAAATATATTATAACTCAGGAGGAAAACAGAAATGATAACAAATATCCCGCAGGTAAAGCTCGGAATCATCGCCGTATCCCGCGACTGCTTCCCGATAGCGCTTTCGGAGAAGAGACGCGCAGCCATAAAGGCAGCGTACAAGGGAGAACTCTATGAATGTCCCGTGACGGTCGAGAATGAGCTCGATATGCTCAAGGCAGTCGATGATGTGAAGAAGGCAGAGTGCAACGCCCTCGTTGTGTTCCTCGGCAACTTCGGTCCCGAGACCCCCGAGACCCTCATCGCCAAGAATTTCGACGGTCCGTGCATGTTCGTCGCTGCCGCAGAGGGCGACGGAGACATGATAAACGGCAGAGGCGACGCTTACTGCGGTATGCTCAACTGCTCGTACAACCTCGGTATGAGACACCTTAAGGGCTATATCCCGTCCTACCCCGTAGGAACAGCCGAAGATATCGCGAAGATGATAGCCGACTTCGTGCCGGTAGCACGCACCTACATAGGACTCAAGAACCTCAAGATAATAACTTTCGGTCCGCGCCCGCAGGACTTCTTCGCCTGCAACGCCCCGATCATGGGACTCTATGAGCTGGGCATCGAGATCGAGGAGAACTCCGAGCTCGATCTGCTGGTATCCTTCAAGGAGCACGCCGGCGACCCGCGTATCCCCGATATCTGCGCCGATATGGCAAAGGAAATGGGCGAGGGCAGATACTATCCCGAAATGAGCGAGAGAATGGCTCAGTTCGAGCTTACGCTCCTTGACTGGGCAGAGGCTCATAAGGGCTCCCGCAAGTACGTTGCGTTTGCCGACAAGTGCTGGCCGGCGTTCCCGTCGCAGTTCGGCTTTGAGCCCTGCTACGTCAACAGCCGTCTCGCAAGCCGCGGCATACCGGTATCCTGCGAGGTCGATATCTACGGCGCACTCAGCGAATACATCGGCATCTGCATCTCCGCAGACACAGTTACCCTGCTCGATATCAACAACTCCGTTCCGCAGTACATCTATGACGAGGATATCAAGGGCAAGTACGACTACGCGCTCACCGATACGTTCATGGGCTTCCACTGCGGCAACACTCCCGAATGCAAGATGTGCTCCGACCGCGCGGTCAAGTACCAGCTCATCCAGCACAGACTCCTCGAACCCGAGGGAAGCGAGCCCGACTTCACACGCGGCACCCTTGAGG
>CAMVBT010000350.1 GCA_947165805.1 uncultured Clostridia bacterium | reverse complement strand
ACCCGCGCAGACCTGTTCCTGTTCCCGTCCACATACGACACAAACGGCATAGTCGTGCGCGAGGCGGCAGCCTGCGGGCTCGCGAGCGTGCTGATAGAGGGCTCCTGCGCCGCCGAGGGCATCACCGACCGCCGCAACGGCTATATTATCGGGGAGACCCCTGAGGCGATGTTCGGGCTGCTGCGCGATGTGGCTCCCGACCTCGCGGACGCCGCAAGAGTCGGTCAGAACGCCATGGACGAAATTTACATCTCATGGGAGGACAGCGTAAAGACCGCCTACGCCCGCTACGGCGAGATACTGCGCATGAAGGCGGAGGGCGAGCTTGAGGCGCGCAAAAAGGCTGTTTCCGACCGCTTCCTTGACGCGGTGGCGGGGCTGACAGACGCGCTCACGGCGGCGGAAAAGCAGCGCGACAGGCTGTTCGACAGCTTCCGCGAGAATATGTACGGCATGAAGGAGAACTTCGCGGAGGCGGAGCGCCGCGTTTCACTGAGCGCGGAGAATTTAAAGAGCATACTCCACAGATTTGAGGATAACGTCAGAGAGGAGACTTTAAAGGCATGGGAGAAGCAGAACGCTATTCGGAAAACGGCTGCCGGAGCGGTGAAGAAAGCCGCGTCGGTGAGCGCGAAAAAGACTGCCGGAGCCGCGAAAACAGGTGCGCGCGCAGTTGCGAAAGCCTCGGTAAAGAGCGCGGGCGCGGTGAAGAAAGCCTCGGTGAAGAGCGCCGGAGCTGTGGCGAAGGCTGCGAAAAAGACCGCGGGCGCTGTGACGAAGGCGGCAAAGGCAACGGGCAGAACGGCAAAAAAGGCGCTTCCGGGATCAAAGAAAACTACCGGAGAATGATCTTCTACCAGATATGGGTGCGCAGCTTCTGCGACGGCAACGGCGACGGGATAGGCGACCTGTACGGAGTTTACGACAAGCTCGGTTATATAAAGTCCCTCGGCGTTGACGCGATATGGCTGTGTCCGGTCTATCCGTCCCCGAACGCCGACTACGGCTACGATATCTCCGACTACAAGAGCATACACCCCGATTTCGGGACGCTGGAGCAGTTCAGAAAAGTCCTCGACCGCACGCACGAGCTGGGTATGAAGCTGATAATGGATCTCGTGGTGAACCACACCTCCGACGAGCACAGGTGGTTCCTCGAGAGCCGCAAGGGCAGGAACAACCCGTACAGCGACTACTACATCTGGCGCGATACCCCGAACAACTGGGATTCGCTGTTCGAGGGCAAGGCTTGGACGTATGACGAGGTGCGCGGGCAGTATTACCTGCACATCTTCTCGAAGAAGCAGCCCGACCTGAACATGGATAATCCCGTCGTCCGCGAGGAAGTAAAGAGCATCATGCGCTTCTGGCTCGATATGGGAGTTGACGGCTTCCGCGAGGACGTGATAAACTTCATCTCCAAAAAGGAGGGCTTGCCGGACGGACTGCCGTTCCTGCCTGCTGTGAACGGAATGTTCGCGTACAAGGACGGCCCTCATATCCACGAATATCTCGCGGAGTTCCGCGAGGTCTGCGACCAATACGACTGCATACAGATAGGCGAGGGGCCTCTTACCACGGTAAAGACCGCTCTGATGTACATGACGGGCAGGCACAAGTCTCTTGATATGATGATATCGTTCGACCACATGATGGCGGACTGTCTGTTCACCGAGTACATACACCACCCGTTCAGTCTGCGCAAGCTGAAAAAGGCGTTCTCGAAGTGGCAGTACGGGCTTGCGGGGAAGGCGTGGAACACGCTGTATCTCGAGAACCACGACCACCCGCGCGTGATAAGCCGCTACGGCAGCGAAAAGTTCTGGCGCGAGAGCGGCACGATGCTTGCGGCGTGCTATATTTTCCAGCAGGGCTCGCCGTTCATTTATCAGGGGCAGGAGATAGGGATGACGAATATCCGGCTCCGTGATATTGCGGATTACAAGGACATTTCGAGCATCACGAACTTCCACAGGTATCACGTCAACGACACTCTTGAGGAGCGTATGCGCCGCATACACCGTTCGAGCCGCGATTCCTCGCGCACTCCGGTGCAGTGGAGCGGCAGGCGCTATGCGGGGTTCTCCGCGGTGAAGCCGTGGTTCACGGTGAACCCGAACTACCGCCGCATAAATGTTGAAGCGCAGGAGCGCGACCCTGACAGCATACTGAATTTCTACCGCAAGTGTGTGAAGCTGAAAAAGAGCAGTATTGCTCTTACTTACGGCAGGTACCGCGAGTTTTTCCCGCGTTCCGACGAGTTTTATATGTATGAGCGGGTCTACAAGGACTATCGCTGGCTGATAATATGTTCGTTCTCGAAGCATAATGTGAATGTGCCTTTGCCGAAGGAGTATGTCGGTCGGCAGAAGAAGCTCGTCCTCTGCAATTACCCTTGTACCGACAAGGACGATATGTGTTTCGGTCCTTATGAGACCCGTGTATATCGTTTCAAGTAGTCGCTCCGCTCGAGCCCGGGGGAAAGAGGAAGAGTGTGAGGAAGGGAACCCCCTTTCTGAAGCAGAAAGGAGTTTCCCTCCCTCCCCTCTCCCTCTCTCCCCCGG
>CAMVBT010000349.1 GCA_947165805.1 uncultured Clostridia bacterium | reverse complement strand
CGACCACCGAGATCTACACTCTTTCCCTACACGACGCTCTTCCGATCTAGAAGCTCTCCTTCCGAAGAAGAAGGAGGGACTGACCGAGGGAGCCCTCATAACTGCGGCGGGCGCGTCAAAAAAGGACAGAAAGCGCGTCACCGCTGTGATATCGGCGCTTGAAAAAGAGGGCATAGTCTATCATTCCAAGGGAAAGTATATATTAAAGGGCGCAGGCCGCTATTTCGGCGGCACTGTGGTCCGGCTTATGAAAACTCACGGCTTTATCCGCAATGATGAGACCGATGAGGAATTTTTTGTGCGCGGCAGAGACCTGCGCGGAGCGGTCCCCGGAGACAAGGTGCTGGCTGTTGTGAGCGAGTACGCGGACGAGGAGCACGCCTCCGATTCCGCGAAGGTCGTTCTCGTGACCGAGGAGACCGGCTGTGTGCTTACGGGAACGATAGTACAGGAAAACAATAAGCTGAAACTGCGCCCGGACGGCTATTATTCCGAGCCGCTGACGATAATCCGCTGGAACGGCTGCACGATAAGCGAGGGCGACAAGGTGCGCTACACGATACACGAACGTTCCGAGCACCACAGCGATATGACCGTGGATATCCTGTCGGTCTACGGCAGCTCGGAGTACGCGAAGTATTCGGTAGACGCGTATATCGACGAAAAGGGCATCGAACGGGAGTTTTCGGAAGAGACCGCGGCAGAGGCGGAGAAGATACTGAAAAACGGGATACCGGACGCGGAAAAAGCGGGCAGGGAAGACCTGCGCGCTCTGCCGATATTCACCATAGACGGAGCCGACACCAAGGACATCGACGACGCGGTGAGCATCTCGCGCACGGAGGACGGCTTCGCGGTGGGAGTGTATATAGCGGACGTGTCGCATTATGTGAAAAAGGGAACGGCGCTCGACAAGACCGCCTACACGCGCGGCACGAGCATATATATCGCTGACAGAGTGATACCCATGCTGCCGAAGGAGCTCTCCAACGGGATATGCTCGCTCAATCCCGGCGAGGACAGGCTCGCGTTCTCCTGCCTTATGGATATTGCTCCGAGCGGCGAGATAAGGAAGTACCGCTTTGTGAAGAGCGTTATCCGTTCGAGGGTAAAGGGCGTATATTCGGAGGTGAACCGCATACTCGACGGCACAGCCGACGACGCGGTGAACACGAAGTACGCGGAAGTCCTTGAACAGATACCGCTTATGCGTATGCTGACCGAGGTGCTGATAAAGAACAGGAAGGATCGCGGAGCCCCGGACATCGACTCGACGGAGAGCCGCATAATATGCGACGCTGACGGCAAGTGCGAGGTCATCACGGAGCGCACCCGCGGCTTTGCCGAGCGCATGATCGAGGAGTTCATGCTCTGCGCCAACGGCTGCGCCGCGAAGCTCGCAATGGATAAGGGATTTCCGTTCGTGTACCGCGTCCATGAGAGCCCGGAAAAGGAAAAGCTGCTGAAACTCGCGGAAACGCTGGTGAACATCGGCATCGACCCGAAGGGTATAGGCGAAAAGACCACTGCCGGCGACATCTCCGATGTGCTGGAGCGCACAAAGGACGACCCGCGTGCGCCTGTGATAAACAATCTTGTGCTGCGTTCGATGATGAAGGCCAAGTACAGCGAGGAGCCCAAGGGACACTACGGGCTCGTATTGAAGGAATACAGCCACTTCACATCGCCTATACGCCGTTACGCGGACTTTTCGATACACCGCATACTGACCGACGCGGTCGCGGGAATGCCCGCGGACAAGCTGACCCGCAAGTATGAGAAATTTGCGCACGATGCCGCCTACCGCGCCAGCATAACGGAGCTTACAGCCGTTGCCGCCGAGCGCGACTGCGAGAAATTCTACATGGCGGAGTATATGAAGAAGCACATAGGCGAGGAATTCGGCGGTTTTATCTCTGGAGTTACGGGAAACGGCTTCTTCGTGAGCCTTGACAATACCGTCGAGGGCAGGGTGGACTGCCTGACGCTCACGCCGGGAGTCTATGAGCTCTCGAACGATGTGGCGCTGCTCGAAACGCTGTCCGGCAAGGCCTACACCATAGGAGATCGGGTGAGGGTAAAGTGCGTTGCAGCTGATGTCGGCGGCGGAATGATAGATTTTGAACTGTTGGAGCATAAATGTGATGATAAGAATTAATTCGTTGTACATCTGTGTCAAAGATATGAACCGAGCGATACTCTTTTATAAAGAACTTTTTGAACAGCCTGTGACCGAAAAGGACGAGATATACAGCGTTTTCGACGTGAACGGGTTTCGTTTCGGGCTGTTCGCCTATGAAAAAATGAAGGAGAAGCACAGCTTCGGCAGCAACTGTCTCCCGAGCATTTCTTTCGACAGCAGAGAAACGCTTGAACGCAAGCTTTGCGGAAGAGAAATATGCTTCCCGCTTACACGGATAAAAGGCAACTGGGTCGCTGAGATCGTTGACAGCGAGGAAAATCACATCGAACTTACGGCTCCGGCCTGAAAATTTCAAAAAAGACTTGTTTTTTATTTCATTTTGTAGTATAATATAATCTGGCAAAATTCGGAGACATGAGTCTCT
>CAMVBT010000348.1 GCA_947165805.1 uncultured Clostridia bacterium | reverse complement strand
GGACGGGGACGCAGCGGTATGCCTGAAAAACGCGGTGCTCTGCGGCATCTCGGCGGCGGGAACGACAGCCTACGACTGCGGGAGCGAGCCTCTGCCGGTGCTGACGAGGGCTGCGGGTCTTCTCGGCGCAGACGTGATGATATTCGTTTCGGCAAAGGCGCAGACGAAGATAATGATATATTCCGCGGGAATGCTGCCGCTGAAACGCGCCGGGGAGCGCATACTCGGCGGCGCTGTGGCGCGCGGCGAGTATATGACCGCGGGCTGGGACAGCTTCGGGGAGATACGGCGTTTCACCGGAGCTCGGCAGCTCTACGAATCGGCGCTTGCGGAAATATGCCGCTTCACGGTGCCTTATGATATCCGGGTGGTGTCGCGCTGCCCCATGATACGGACGATATGCGCGCCGTTCGCAAAGCGCATATCCGCGGGAGGCCAGAAAATGACCGTAACGGTCTCGGAGCGCGGCGACAGCGCGGAGATATCCTGCGGAGACACCCGCATCGACCCGGTGACGCTTACCCTGCTGGTCTGCGCCGCCGAAGCGCGTGAGGGGCGCGTCCCGGCGGTCCCGTTCGCGTTCCCGAGAGCCGCCGAAGCCGCCGCGGAGCTGTACGGCGGCACTGTGGCGCGCTACTTCGAGAGCCCCATGGACGACCGTGACGGGGAGGCCCGCAGACTTGCCGGAGAACAGATATATATGCGCGACGGGTTCGCGAGCGCGGTAAGAGCGCTGCGGTATATGCGGGAGCTCGGTCTGACGCCCGCCGAAGCAGCCGCTTCCCTGCCCCGCTCATCGACAGCCGACAGGTTCGTGCGGGTATGCTGTCCGCCGCAGCGCGTCCTCGCCCGCCTGAAAGCCGTCCCCGAGGAGAACGAGGGTGCCGTGATAAGCCGTGACGGGGAGAGGATATTCCTGCGCCCCGACAGGCGCGGCACGGGCATATTCATGTTCGCGGAGAGCTTCGGCACCGAGACAGCCGCCTCGCTCTGCGACAAGGCCGAGGAGATGATAATGAAGGCCGCCGGAGCACTTTCCGAAAAGAAATAGCCGGCTGTCCCGCATAAAGGACAGTTTACGCTTGACTTTTTTACGGATTTGAGTTATAATAGATAATGTATTTCTATGTGACATACGGCAGAAGCCGTCAATATAAACATCTTTGAGCGGAGGGCGCTCCCATTTCTTCCACCGTGAACGAACCGTCCGCTCCGACAGAAAAGAGGCAAAATGGATAAAAACAATGAAAGAAAGCAGCCCGGGGCAGCAAAGAAGCGCGCGTCCGCGGGCAAGTACCTTATGCCGGGAATGACCGCGGCCAAGCAGCCGGCAAAGAAGAAGTCGAAAGCAGCCTACGCCGCTCAGGCAGCTAAGAAGCGCGCAAAAAAGGCCGTCCAGCAGAAGCCCGCGAAACAGCAGGCTCCGCAGCAGAACGAGATACTGCGCAGCGACCGCAGGCCCCGTCAGCCGGAACAGGTCCCGGCTCCGCCGACCCCGGCAAGGGCTCCGCGCAAGGCCGCCCCGCTGAAGATAATCCCTCTCGGCGGTCTCGGCGAGATAGGCAAGAACCTGTACCTCTACGAATGCTGCAACGATATGTTCATCGTGGACTGCGGACTCGCGTTCCCCGATGAGGATATGCTGGGCGTTGACCTTGTCATACCCGATTTCACCTATATCATAAGGAACAGGGATAAGCTCCGCGGCGTAGTGCTCACCCACGGACATGAGGATCATATCGGAAGCCTCGCGTACCTGCTGAAAAAGGTGAACGTGCCCGTCTACGGCACACGCCTTACTCTGGGTCTCGTCGAGGGCAAGCTGAAAGAGCACGGCATACTCTCGCAGTGCAACCTGAATGTCGTACAGCCCCGCCAGACCGTAAAGCTCGGCTGCATGGCTGTCGAATTCATACGCGTGAACCACTCGATACCCGATTCGTGCGGCTTCGCGATCTATACGCCCGCCGGCATCGTGATCCACACCGGAGACTTCAAGGTGGACTACACCCCGATCGAGGGCGGCATCATCGACCTCGCGAGATTCGGCGAGCTCGGCAACAGGGGCGTTCTCGCGCTGCTGTCCGAGAGCACCAACGCCGAGCGCCCGGGCTTCACCAACTCCGAGCGCAGGGTCGGAGCGACTTTCCGCAACTTCTTCTCGCAGGCAGAGGGCAAGCGCATAATCGTAGCGACCTTCTCCAGCAATATCCACCGCATACAGCAGATAATCGACTGCGCCGAGATGACAGGCCGCAAGGTCGCGGTATCGGGGCGCAGCATGATAAACGTGCTCACGACGGCTATCGAGCTCAACTATATCAGACTGCCTAAAGGCATACTCGTCGATATCGAAAATATCAGGAAGATACCGCCGGAGGAGCTCGTCATAATCACCACGGGCAGTCAGGGCGAGCCCATGTCCGCGCTGTCGAGAATGGCGAACAACGAGCACCGTCAGGTGACAATAACCCCCGAGGACCTCATCATCATATCCGCGAACCCGATCCCCGGCAACGAAAAGCTGGTCGGGCGCGTGGTGAACGAGCTGATGAAGGCGGGCGCCAACGTCATCTAT
>CAMVBT010000347.1 GCA_947165805.1 uncultured Clostridia bacterium | reverse complement strand
GGGTTCCTTCGCTTTCGTCATGATGACCGCCGCGAAGAACACGGAGCTCGACATTTTCAGGGCTGCCTGCGCCCCGATAGAGGCAAAGGCTCTCGATATCGCGGTGCTGTCGGAATATGAGACGGAGCACCGTGACACCGGCGACACAGCGCAGCGGGATATTCCCCGGGACGGTGACATACAGGAGGTGCGCGACAAGGTGTTCTCTGTCGTGGAGCGAGGGTACACTCTGCCGGACCGGGCGGTGTACATTTTCAGCCGTGGCGGGAAAGACTATGAGGTGGATTACGCCAAGGACGGCGCCGGGCGCTTCGGGGAAGACTCGTCAATGTATTATATGATAGGCGACAGCATATGCGTAAGGACTTTGGAGGATTGACAGAGGGAGGAACGGAAAATGGCACTCATACAGGACGAACTGAGATTTCATCTGCGGATAAAGGACGGCGATGTCGGAAGATACGTCATTCTGCCGGGCGACCCGGGCAGGGTGCCGAAGATAGCGGCTCTGCTGGACGGCGCGGAGCAGATAGCCTATAACCGCGAGTACAACACCTATACCGGCACTCTGCTCGGCGAGAAGGTCAGCGTGGTCTCGACCGGCATAGGCGGAGCCTCGACGGCTATCGCGGTGGAGGAGCTGATAATGAGCGGCTCGGACACGTTTATCCGCATAGGGACGAGCGGCGGAATGGATATGAAGGTGTTCGGAGGCGATCTCATCGTGGCGAGCGGAGCTGTGCGCAGCGAGGGGACGAGCAGGGAATATATCCCGATAGAATACCCCGCGGTGCCGGACTTTGACGTTATGCTGGCGCTCAAGCAGGCAGGCGACGCGCTTTCCTCGGACGAGGACGGGAACCGCTGCCATGTCGGCGTGGTGCACTGCAAGGACAGCTTCTACGGCGAGATAGACCCGACGAACGTGCCGGTATCTGCGACCCTCTCGGCTGCGTGGGACGCTTATGTGCGCTGCGGCTGCCTGACGAGCGAAATGGAGTCGGCGGCTCTGTTCTCCGTGGCAGCGGCTCGCCGCGTAAGAGCCGGAGCCGTGTTCACCGCGCTCTGGAATGTCGAGCGCACGAAGGCGGGGCTGCCGGACAAGGTCTGCGAGAGCAGCGAGCGCGCGATAAGATGCGCTGTCGATGCCGTGAAGCTCCTTATAAAAATGGATAAAAAATCCTGAACGAATAAAAAGCTCCGCTCCGGACACAATAATATCACGGACTTATCCGTAATAAATCCGAACGGAGTTGAATCACAATGAGCACCGAAAGAGCAAACAAGTGTATAGAATGTTCGATCCACAACTGCGAGCATCACTGCTGCGACAGTGATTTCTGCAGCCTTGACCGCATACAGGTCGGAACTCACGAGGCAAATCCCACACAGTACGAATGTACGGACTGCCTCTCCTTTAAAATGAAGAACTGACCGCGAAGCTCCCGCCCGCACGGACGGGGGCTTTATTGTAACCTTACGGTATTTCATTTTGTCGAAATATACAAAATATATACGCGCAGTGGAGATTTTTTTATAGCGGATACACAGAACAAATTCCGTTTCCCTTGACATATCCGACTATATCATATATAATTAAGGTAAGAGCGTTTTCACCTGAAAAAGCCGTATGGCGGAACGGAAGTAAATCTAAGTGAAGAATAAAATAAAACGAAACGCACAGCTCAGATACTTCGGGGTAAAGTGCGTTCATCTCTCGCTCGCGCTGCTCGGTATCTCCGGGCTCGCTATATACTCAAATGTCACAGAGCCGTCGAGCGACCCGCTGAAGATGATACTGTGGCTGTTTTGTACTGCAATGATAATCACGGTACTGGTCTTTGAGATAAAGACATACCGCAAACTGCAGAATACCGGCGTAAGCGAGATATACAAGGAGAAGGACGTCGAGCTCGACAAGCTCGACAAGTTCAGGCGTCTTGTGGACAAGAACGAGTTCAGATACAATTTCCAGCCTATCGTCAACGCGAAGAACGGCGAGATCTATGCCTATGAGGTGCTGATGAGGACGACTGACGATATCGGCCTCAAGCCCCTTGAAGTCCTCAAATACGCCGAGATCAGCCATATGCTGTACGACATAGAGAAGAGCACGTTCTTCAACGCGCTCAGATACTATAAGGACAACATAGACAAGTTCGGCAGCAAGAAGATTTTCATAAACAGCATACCGAGCGTTATCCTGCCGGACTCCGAGCTCGCAAAGCTGAAGGAGATGTACGCCGATATCTCCGAGAACATAGTCGTCGAGATACTCGAGAACGACGATGACGACGACAATACCATAGCCGCCTTCGACAACCTGCGCAGCATACTCAACTGCAATATCGCCGTGGACGACTACGGCAGCGGCTACTCCAACGATATGAAGGTGCTCAACAACAACCCCAATTTCATAAAGATAGATATGTCGCTGATAACCTCGATAGACACCGACTCGAAGAAGCAGCTGCTCGTATCGAACCTGATAAAGTTCGGCAAGAAGTACAACATCAAGATACTTGCCGAGGGCGAGGTAACCAAGGTGGAGAACCTGACGCTCAAGGAGTAGGGGGGCGTATCC
>CAMVBT010000346.1 GCA_947165805.1 uncultured Clostridia bacterium | reverse complement strand
GCAAGGACGCGGCGATTAAAGGCAACTGAAGCGGAATAGGGGTTTTCTTCCTTCCACGCCTTCTTCCGCCCCCGGGACTCAATTGCTTACCTGTTGATCTTGAAACGTGCTACCTGATCCTTAAGGAGCTTGGACTGGCCGGAGAGCTCTTCGCAGGAAGCGGCGGTTTCCTCTGCTGTCGCGGAGTTCGTCTGGATAACCTGCGAGATCTGCTCTACGCCTGTTGTGATCTGGCGGATAGATTCGGTCTGCTCTGCGCTTGCGGAAGCGATCTCCGTGATAAGCTCCGCTGTCTGCGAGGACATATCCTTTACTTCCTTCATCGACTCGGCTGTCGCAAGTGCTATCTTCGAGCCCTTGTCGACCGCTTCAATAGATGCCGTGATGAGCGAAGATGTGCTCTTTGCCGCTTCTGCGGACTTGCTCGCGAGGTTGCGTACTTCGTCCGCAACGACCGCGAAGCCCTTGCCCGCGTCGCCCGCACGCGCTGCCTCTACGGCTGCGTTCAGAGCAAGTATGTTCGTCTGGAATGCGATATCGTCTATCGTCTTGATGATCTTCTCGATCTCCTTGGACGTGTCGCTGATCTCGTTCATGGCGTTGACCATGTTCTGTATCTCGGTATCCTGCATATTGACCTTGTCCTGCGTCTGTCTGGAAAGGTCGCCCGCCTGAGCTGCGTTCTGCGCGGTATTCGATATCTGCGTGGATACCTCCGCTATCGTTGCGGATATCTCCTCGATAGCCGACGCCTGACGTGTCGTGCCGTCCGCAAGGGACTGCGAGCCCTCCGCCATCTGGTTCGAGCCCGTCAGAACTTCGTCGGACGATGTGTTCATGTTGCTCAGTGTAACTCCGAGGTCGTCCTCGATCTTGAGTATGTTCCTCTCGATATCCTCGAATACGCCCGGATACTTTACATTCGGGGTCTCGGTGAAGTCGCCGTCAGCCATTGCGGCAAGTATCCTCGACGAATCGCCTACTACGTCGTTCATGCCGTTCTTTGCGCTGCGGAGGACTTCCACGAACTTGCCGACCTCGTCGTCATGGAACTTAAATGTAACATTCGTTGTATCGAGCTGACCCGCGAGCATCTCGTTCGCGTACTCTTCCGCGTATTTGAGAGGCTTTGTGACTCTGCTCTGGCAGAAGATGAACAGGAATATCGCGATGCCTGCCGCGCCGAGGACACTTATAATAACAGCTACTGTTGTGACGGAAGCGAACTCGCTCCTTGCCTCGCTTGCGTCATAGCCTGCGAAGTAAGCGCCGACTGTATTGTTCTGGTAATCCACCATGGGGGAGTAGTAAACGTAGTAATCCTTGTCGTTGATGACTGCTGTACCGGAGAAATCCTGCTTGTCGTCGAGCACCTTCTTCTTGATGTTCTCGCCCATGGGGGTGCCGATAAGGTTGGAACCGAGTGTTGTGCCGAAGCGCAGGTTCCCGTTGAACACCGTCACGTCGCAGCCGCTGGACTTCTTGCAGCTGTCGAGGTAGGACTGCGAGCTCATGAGGAAGCCCACTATGTAAGCGTAGGACTGGCCGCCTATGGTCTTGGGGGAGGCGCTTACGAGAGCAAGGCGCTCACCGCTCTTGATGATGCCGTTTATCGCCTGTCCTCTTGCCACGGGAGCGAAATCGAACAGATCGAGAGCGAACTTTTCGGACTTGAAGATTATCTTGCCGTCGGAGTCCGCAACTCCGCCGAACAGCTCGGTATGTGAGCCGAGGTTTGCGTTGTAGAGTGTGGTCATTGCGGCGTTGTCGTTCTTTTCGACTGCCTCGTTGAATTCGTTCTCTTCGGAGAATATCCTCTCATAGAGCTTAAGGGTCTCAAGCTCGGACTCTACCGCGCCCTTGAGAGCGACCTCGCCGACCTTGGACTTTTCTTCCAGGAGACCGTCGTTATATCCCGAGAAAGAGATGAGCGTTACGGTGAGCATCAGAGCTACTACCGCCGCTATTGCCGCGACCGTGATTACCACGATCTGTAATCCGAGTTTCTTGAACATGATGTACCTCCGTTTTTGATCTGAATGATCTCGGGTCATTCAGAGAGTGTGCTCTCGTTTGTACACAGGGAGCGATATACGGAACGAACGTCCGGGATATTATGGGAAACGGGGGAGAGGGGCATTCGTCTGCTCCGGGACATACCCGGCTGTAATTTAGATTATATCAGACAAATCCCTTATAGTCAACGGTTCTGCCGCTTTTTGGCATATATGAGAAAAATTAACACATTTCGAGATAATTTGATTAAAATTTACTTTTCCGATATAACGAACTGGCATGAAAAAACTCCGCAAAGCGTGTATTCAAGGCATTTGCGAGAATTTGGGCATTATGACGGCACTATGCCGGAAAATGGCGATTTCAGGCGAAAAAAGCCCGGAAAACGCTGCGGAAGTCTGTATAAAATGAACGCAGACCGAGAAAAATAACCGCGTACAGACAGGAAATGACAAAAAAACGAAAGAACGAAAGGAAGAACGAAGATATGAACAGTTATATAAAGATAGCGGTGCTGCTGGTGACGGTGATACTTGCGGCGGCGGCGTTCGGGGCATTCACGGGTACCGGGGAGGAG
>CAMVBT010000345.1 GCA_947165805.1 uncultured Clostridia bacterium | reverse complement strand
CGCCTTTCCTTCCGGAAAGGGGCTTCCTTCCTACCCTCTTCCTTCCTCCCCCAGCTCGAGCGCAGCGTCTCTTACTATAAAGGCGGGTTTATGGTTCTCGAGGTAGCGGCGGGCGTTTTCCTCGGTGCGGACGAAGACACCCTTATATTTGCTGCCGATGAGGGCTTTCATCTCATTCAGCTTGTCCGGGGAGTTGCTGATGACAAGTATGACGGGCTTTTCGGCTGATTTTTCTTCCTCCGTACTTTGCAGCGAGCTGTCGAGGTGTTTTTGCAGCACTGCTTCAAGCTCGCTGTAGATCACCGGTTTTGTGACGTGATCCGCGAAGCCCAGCCTGATGTACCGGTCGCGGGCTCCGGCTATCGCGTCGGCGGTCAGAGCTATTACGGGCGTATCGTCCGCGAGATGCTCCGACCGTATTGCGGCAAGTGTCTGCGTGCCTGACATTTCCGGCATCATCTGGTCGAGCAGCACGATATCGAACCGCTGTTCCCGCAGGATATCCAGACACTCCCGACCCGAACGTGCCGTCGTCAGGTGCATCTTCGTCCCTTCGAGCAGCCCTGTCATCACGTCGTGATTCAAACTGTTGTCGTCAACTATGAGTACCTTCGCGCTTGGAGCTGTGAACGCGGGTCTGAACTCCTCGGTTGTGTCCGTTTTCCGCGCGTATTCCGTAAAGTCTCCGAGCGGCGTATCGCTCACCGCCTCCTGCACGATCTCCGCGGTGAATACCGAGCCCTTGCCGTATTCGCTCTCCACGGTTATGCTGCCGCTCATCATTTCCGCGAGCTGCTTCGCGATATTCAGCCCGAGCCCTGTGCCTTCGATGCTGCGGTTCCTTGTCTCGTCAAGGCGCATGAACGAAGAAAACAGCTTTTCGCGATCCTCCGGCCTTATGCCCGTGCCGGTGTCCGCTACTCTTATCTTCAGCCGGCTTTCCCCGCGCAGATACGATATGTGTATGCTCACGCTGCCCGCGGGAGTGTATTTTATAGCGTTGTTAGTCAGGTTCATTATGATCTGCCGAACTCTTATCTCGTCGCCGCGCAGTACTGACGGGATATCCGGGTCGGCTTTCAGCTCATATTCCAGCCCTTTTCCCGCGCCTTCATCAGCGTCATATTCATTATGTCGTTCAGTACGGAAGCCGTTTCGTACTCTGTCGGAACGAGCTCCGTCTTTCCGGATTCTATCCTGCTGAGGTCGAGTATGTCGTTGACTGTCGAGAGCAGAGTTCTTCCGGCGCTGCGGATATCGGCGGCGTATTTGCGTATCCGCTCGTCCTTCGCTTCGCGCAGTATCATTTCGTCCATGCCGATTATCGCGTTCATGGGAGTGCGTATCTCGTGGGACATATTTGCGAGGAAGTTGCTCTTTGCACGGCTCGCCTGTTCGGCGGCGTTCCTTTCCAGCTCCTCGATGCGGGACTTCTCCATAAAAGTCTCCGACTCCAGCGTAATACCGCAGATTATGGCGGCCAGCGACAGCCGGTAGACATCGAAGCACTCGTCGAAGCCCCCGGGCTTGTTTATCACCTGAAGCGCGCCGATGAACTCGCCGTTCACGTCGGCTATCGGCATGACGAGAATGGACTCGGTGACATACCCGATCTTTCTGTCCACCTCGGGGTTGAAGTCCGGGTCGCTGTACGGGTCGTTGGTGACCGCGACGCACTGCTCTTTCAGCGCCTTGCCGACAAGTCCGGTGTTATCGGGCATAACTATCCTGTCGGTGCCTGTTGCCGAGGTCGTCCATAGCTCGTGACGGGTCTTGTCCCACTTCCAGAAGCTGGCTCTGTCAGCGCCGACTATGGCCTTGCCGAGCTCGGTGATGTATGAGAACAGCACTGAATGGTCGCTTTTCTTGTTGCTGCACATTTCGGTATAGAGCCGGTTGCAGATGTTGTAGATATCGTCGAGACGTATTTCGTTGTTCTGTTCCATGATGCGTTCCTCCGGGGAATGTCGGATAGTTGTCCTTTCTGATATCATAACACATAATGCACAAATAATCAATGGGCGAAGAGGATAAAAGTAAAAAATACTGTCCGGGGAATTATAGGGGCGTGAAAAGATGTGTTTTGTATTGACAATATACAAATATAATGGTATAATAAATTAATATAATATGTACATTTTGCCGGATAAGCGGATACATATACGCGAAAGGAGAGTGGGAAATGAACGGTATACAGTCGGAAACCGCGGAGCGTGAGCGCTTTCTCGCCAATCTGAAACGCATAGCTGACTGCGCGCTGATAATGAGCCGCAGAGAAGACGGCAGCTGGGAAATACTGCACGCGACCGCCAGATATGCCGCCATGCTCGAGTATGACAGCCCCGAAGCCGCCGAGAAAGCCGGTGCCGAGGGTCTGATGAACGCCATAGACCCCGAGGATCGCGGCGGTGTCACTCATGTCCTCCGGCACCGGGAGAACGAACCCGTTACTGCCGATCTGTCGCTGCGCATGATAACCGCAAAGCAGCACAATGTCCGCTGCAGCGCGCATTTCGCGTTTATCAGCGATTACGGTATCGAGACCGCCTTTGTCTCGTTCTTCGATATAACTCTGATGAAGGAGTATGAGGAGCGCCTGCGCGGAG
>CAMVBT010000344.1 GCA_947165805.1 uncultured Clostridia bacterium | reverse complement strand
TTCGACCTACCGCTTAGAAGGCGGTTGCTCTATCCAGCTGAGCTAATGGCGCATAAAGGATTGTATTTTCTGTTTTCTGTTTCCGACAAACAGGAACTGCTTTACATAGATGAAACTGCCGGCTGCGAGGCAGAAAACCTGTCTTTTCCGCAAAGTATCATACGGATCGACCGCGCGGGTACCGCGCTGGAGCGGGTGATGGGAATCGAACCCACGTGTTCAGCTTGGAAGGCTGACATTCTACCATTGAACTACACCCGCATTCAATGCCCTATAATGATAACACAAAAACCTGTTTTTGTCAAGCATTTTTTAAAATTTTCTTGCGATGAGCACATGAATGCATTTTTGTATCCAAAAAACTTGCATTTTTTATGAGATTGTGTTATAATATATTGATTATACTGGGGAAGTGTCCACGATCCCCGGGAAATACGTCAAGGAGGAAATATATGGCTTCGCATTATCCTTTCTCAAAAGTCACACCGGAACTCGAAGATCTGGCGGCGCTCTGCACAAAGAGCGGTAATATCTCCCCCGAGCTTTACCTTGAGCATAACGTTTACTGCGGTCTGCGCGACCTTAACGGCAAGGGCGTTCTGACGGGACTTACCGAGATATCCGAGATAGTATCGAAAAAGTCGGTCGATGGGCAGGAGATACCCTGCGACGGCGAGCTCTACTACCGCGGCATAAATGTCCGCGATATAATCCGCGGCTTCATGAAGGACAACCGCTTCGGCTTCGAGGAGACCACCTACCTTCTGCTGTTCGGAGATCTTCCGGACGAAGCGCAGCTCGACGAATTCACAAAGATGATAAGCAGTTTCAGAAGGCTGCCGTCGTCCTTCGTACGCGATATCGTGCTGAAATCCCCGAGCGAGGACATCATGAACACGCTCGCGAGATGCGTCCTTTCGCTTTACGCCTACGACGACTATCCGAACGACCTTTCGATACCGAACGTGCTCCGCCAGTCGCTGGAGCTGATCGCTCTGTTCCCGATGTTGCTCGTTTACAGCTACAACGCCAAGCGCTATTATATAGACGGCGACGGGCTTATAATACACCGCCCGAAAAAGAACCTGTCCACCGCGGAGAATATCCTGTATATGCTGCGCGAGGACTGCAAATACACCCAGCTCGAGGCGCGCGTCCTCGATGTGGCGCTTGTGCTCCACGCCGAGCACGGCGGCGGCAACAACTCGACCTTCACGACCCATGTGGTCAGCTCGTCCGGAACGGACACCTATTCCGCGATAACCGCTGCTCTCTGCTCCCTCAAGGGTCCCAAGCACGGCGGCGCGAACCTCAAAGTAATGGGTATGTTCGACGAGCTCAAGCGCGAGGTGAAGAACTGGAACGACGATGACGAGATCACCGCCTACCTCCAGAAGCTGCTCGACAAGCAGGCGTTCGACAAGAGCGGACTTATCTACGGTATGGGTCACGCGGTATATTCGATATCCGACCCGAGAGCCCAGATATTCAAAAAGTACGTCGAAAAGCTGGCCACGGAGAAGCAGATGGAGCGCGAGTTCGCGCTGTACAATGCCGTCGAGAGGCTGGCCGCCGAGCTTATCGCGAAGAAGCGCCGCATATACAAGGGCGTAAGCGCGAACATCGACTTTTACAGCGGCTTCTGCTATTCGATGCTCGGACTGCCGCTGGAGCTCTACACACCGCTGTTCGCGGCGGCAAGAATGACGGGCTGGTCGGCGCACCGCATTGAAGAGCTTGTAAACGCCAACAAGATAATACGTCCCGCGTACCTGAACGTACACCCGAGGACGGACTATATACCGCTTTCGGAGAGAAAGTAGAC
Organism: uncultured Clostridia bacterium; assembly: GCA_947165805.1. Classification (GTDB taxonomy): domain Bacteria; phylum Bacillota; class Clostridia; order Oscillospirales; family Ruminococcaceae; genus Ruminiclostridium_E. Next base: position 807 of record CAMVBT010000344.1, on the reverse strand, counting down.
TGCCTTCGCGGGAAAGGAGTGAGCACGCACGAATACCGAGGAAATGCTGTCCGACATCACGGACTACAAAAACTGGATAGACATCGTTCCTATCGACGAGGGGCTGTCGGGGGAGAAGAAGTTCCACATCACCCGCAACAACGGCGTTGAGCTCATTCTCCGTGTCTCCGGCATAGACCGCTACAAGCGCCACTGCAAGAGCGCCCGCTTTGCGCAGTATGTGCATGAGAAGCTCGGGCTGAACATGAATCTGCCCATTGAGGTGGCGGCGTGCTGCAACGATACGCTGGTATATACGCTCTACACATGGGTGGACGGCGTTGATGCCGATATAAAGATATGCAATCTCCACACTCCGGAGCAGGCGAAATACGGCGAGAACGCCGGTGTTCTGCTGCGCAGGATACACACGATAGGCGCTCCGAAGGACATTCTGCCGTGGAGCGAATACTACGGCAAGCGCCTCGACGAGATGATAGGGACATTCAGATACAGCGTCAAAGGCTCGTTCAGGGGCGACAAGGAAACGATAGACTTCATCGAGAACAACCGCGGCCTGCTTGAGGGCAGACCGCAGACCGCACTGCACGGGGACTTCCGCTCGGGGAACCTTGTTGTTACCCGCGGCGGCGAGCTTGGCATAATCGACTTCGGCCGCTGGTGCTGGGGAGACCCGTATATGGATTTCCAGTGCGTGAGCCGTTCATGCACCATAGCCTTTGCGCGCGGTCAGATAAACGGCTATTTCGGCGGCGATATCCCCGGAGACTTCTTCTTACTTGTAGGGCTTTACACAGCCGTGGATAC
>CAMVBT010000343.1 GCA_947165805.1 uncultured Clostridia bacterium | reverse complement strand
AAGGACTGAGCATGGAAACTATTGCAGCGACAGCTACGCCTCCCGGCACGGGCGGCATAGCGGTGATACGGATATCGGGCGATAACGCCGTGAACATCGCGGAGAAGGTATTCCTTCCGGCAAGCGGGAAGCCCGTCGGCGATATGCGCGGCTATACGGCGTGCTACGGCGTGATACGCGACGGAGATGAACGCATAGACGACGGGGTGCTGCTCATATTCCGCGCCCCGCACAGCTATACGGGCGAGGACACCGCGGAGATATCCTGTCACGGCGGCATATACGCCGCCAAGCGCGTGCTGAGCGCGTGTTTCGGCGCGGGCGCGGTGCCGGCGCAGGCGGGCGAGTTCACGAAGCGCGCCATGCTCAACGGCAAGCTCTCGCTCACGCAGGCGGAGGCGGTCGCGGACATTATCGCCGCGCAGAACGAGCAGTATCTCGCCTGCAGCGGCTCACAGCGCGAAGGCGCTCTGTACAGGCGCATAAGCGGCATCGCGGAGGAGCTTCTTTCCCTGATAACGCTCATTCAGGCGTGGATAGACTACCCCGACGAAATGGAGGACGAGTTCGACGGAGCTCTCGAGGCCGACAGGCTCAAAGGCGTTGTGCGCGAGCTCGAAGCCCTGCTGAAAAGCTACAACGAGGGTCAGATACTGCGCGACGGGCTGCCCTGCGCGATAGTCGGAAAGCCGAACGCGGGCAAATCGACGCTTATGAACATGCTGACAGGCACCGAGCGCAGCATAGTCACCGACATCGAGGGTACTACCCGCGACATAGTGGAGGAGACCGTAACGCTCGGCGGGCTGATGCTCCGGCTCGCGGACTGCGCGGGCATACGCGACACCGACGACCCTGTAGAGGGCATAGGTGTTGAGCGTATGCTGAAAAAGCTGGACGACGCGTCGCTGATCTTCGCGGTGTTCGATTCGAGCCGTGAGCTTTCCGGCGAGGACGCGCGGCTCATAGAGAAGATACAGGACAGGAATGTGCTCTGCATAATAAACAAGACCGATCTCCCGGAGGCTCCGGGGATCGGACGGCTGGAAGAGCTTTTCCCGCATACCCTGCGCATAAGCGCGAAGGACCCCGCCGCCGTGCAGACGATAGCCGGAGCGGTCGAGGAAATGACGGGGCTCGGGAAGCTCGACCTCAATTCGGGCTTCATAGCCAACGAGCGTCAGCGCCGCTGCGCCCGGGAGGCGTGTGATCTCGCCGCGCAGGCGTATGAGGCTCTCGAAACCGGCATGACCCTCGACGCGGTGGGCGTGATGTGCGAGAACGCGCTTGACCGGCTCTATGAACTCTCCGGGGAAAAGGTCTCCGAGAACGTGATAGAGCAGGTGTTCAGCCGGTTCTGCGTCGGGAAATAGTACGATCAGGGGGGAAGAAACGTATGCTCAGAATAATCTGCGGAGCCTCCGGCACCGGCAAGTCGGAGCTGCTGTACAGGCGTGCCGCCGAAGCCGCGGCTTCCGGCAGGAACGTTGTCATATTCGTCCCCGATCAGTTCTCCTTTGAGGCGGAAAAGAGAATGTACAGGACGGTGGAGCACAGCAACTCGCGCTTCTGCCGAGTGTCCGTCTTTTCGCGCGAGGCGCAGAGGATACTTCGTAAATTCGGCAGGACAAAGGAATACGCCGACGATATCGCGAAGCGCATCATAATGCGCAGTGTCCTTGAGCAGATACGCGGCAGTCTCGAGCATTACGGGCCGCTTGTGGGCAAGCAGGGATTTGCCGGGTTCGCGCTCGGCTTCGTAAGCGACCTGCGCACCGCGGGGCTGTCGCCCTCGAAGCTGCGCGATGTGCTCGAAAGGGGCGGAGCTCTTTCCGACGCTCTCGGCAGGAAAATGGACGAGATATGCGCCATATACACCGCCTACGACGCCGAACTCGGGCTGCGCTTCGACGACCGCCTTGACGATATACGCCGAGCCGCGCAGCTTGTGCTCGAGAACAACGTGTTTGACGGATATGAGTTGTTCTTTGACGAGTTCGACAGGTTCTCCGGCAATCAGGAGCTTTTCATAAAGGCGCTTATCGAAAAGGCTGCCGGAGTGACTGTAGCCATGACCTGCGACGATATAAACGGCACCGACCGCACATTCACGTCGGCGCGTAAGACGATAATGCGGCTGAACGGCGGCAGTATGCCCGCCGCGGCAAATGTCACGAAGGCTCCCGGCATACCGGGCGAGCCGCCGGAGCTCCGTATCATCGAGGCCGCCGATATCTGGCAGGAATGTGACTGGATATGCGCCGAGATACGCTCGCTCATGCAGGCGGGAGTGCGGTGCCGCGACATAGCGGTCATAACGCCCGTACACGACTATGACCCGGTGCTGGCAAGCGCCGTGCGCAAGTACGATATCCCCGCCTTCGCGGATATCCCCGAGCCGTTGATGACACGTTCGGTCGTGCGATTCGCCATATATACGCTCCGGGCGCTGTCCTTCGATACCGACGACATACTGCGCTACATAAAGAGCGGCTATGTGCGCTGTGAGAAGAATGACCCCGAAACGGGAAAGCCAAGGTCGGTAAGGCTGTCCGATATAGACATAAACAAGCTCGAAAGAGCCGCAAGGATATATGATCTGCGCGCCGCGGACTGGCGCAGGCTGTCTGTAAAAGAACTGGAGATACATTTCCGCA
>CAMVBT010000342.1 GCA_947165805.1 uncultured Clostridia bacterium | reverse complement strand
GACGGTTTTTTCTGCCTTTCTCCTGCCTGAGCCGGACGTACAGATAACAGATTTTTAAAAAAACGCTTGACAAAACAAAAATAACGTGTTATAATACAAACGTTATATAACGAGTGTTATTTATGAGGTGATGTTTATGCCGCCAAAAGCGAGAATAACCAAGGAAATGGTGATAGAAGCGGGACTGAACATAGTGCGTAAGGAAGGCGCCGAGGCTCTGAATGTCCGCAGAGTCGCGTCTGAGCTTGACTGCTCGACACAGCCGGTGATGTACCACTACAAGACCGTCGGCGAGCTGAAAGCCGATGTTTACGCTGCGGCGGACGGCTTCCACACTAATTATATCATGACTCCGGACGAGAGCACCTCCGACCCGGGACTGTCGATAGGACTGCGGTATCTCCGGTTCGCCAACGAGGAAAAGCACCTGTTCCGGTTCCTGTTCCAGTCGGGGAAATTCCGCAACACAAACCTGCGCGATCTGATATATTCGGACGAGCTCGATCCCGTGATACAGGCTGTCTGCGGGCAGACGGGACTGTCTGGCGGGCAGGCGAGGGAGGCCTTTGAAACGCTTTTTGTGTGCGTTCACGGCGCGGCAAGTATGCTCGCGAACAACGAAATGGAGTTTGACGAAGCATATTATGTGAGAATGCTCGGAAACATCTTCAACGGTATGGTATGTGTTCTGAAAGGAGAGGACAAGAAATGAAGAAACTGTTTGACAAAAATGAAGTGACGTTTGCGATAGTGCTCATCGTGATATATGTTGTGGGCTCGACGCTTATGATAAATCTCTCGGAGCTGGTCGGCACGGCGTTTCTCTGCGAAGCCGTATTCAGTGCGGCGCTCACCGTCGTGCTTGCCGTGTTCATCGCAAAGAACGGTCTGAAAGAACACCTCGGTCTCTGCAAGCCGGAGGTACCGGCGGGAAAGATGCTTTTCTATATCCCGCTGATCCTGATAGCGTCGGTAGGCATAATATTCGGGTTCGCGCCGCAGTATGACGCTGTGCCGCTCGTGCTTCACACGGTCAGTATGCTGTTTGTGGGCTTCCTTGAAGAGATCATTTTCCGCGGCTTCCTTTTCAGGGGTATGGCCAAAAACAATATGACTGCCGCGATAATAGTATCGGCAGTCACATTCGGTATAGGTCATATAGTTAATCTGCTGAACGGCTACGATCTTGTCGGAAATCTTTTGCAGATAGTTTTCGCGGTGGCTGTGGGATTTCTGCTTGTTTTCATTTTTATCAGAACGGGCAGCCTTGTATCCTGCATCGTGTTCCACTCGCTCAACAATACGCTCAGCGGATTCGGCTCGGCGCAGCTTCTTACCGACATCGCCGGCAGCGAGCAGGGCGGGCTTATGCTCAATATCGCGATCAGGATAGTGCTGGCGGCGGCGTATCTGCTGTATGTGCTGAAATGCACGCCGAAAAAGAACAACCTGAAATAACCACCCTACTCACGGGGAAACGGAATAAGATACTGCGCCGGGGCGGATAGCCGGACAAAACGCAGAGCCACGATCTACTGCTGTTCCGCATTTTCGCGCGCGATGCGGTTATGTATCTCCTGCATACGCGCGTCGAGCTCGGCTATGGAGTCCGCGCATTTTCTTAGGTCGGCGGATATCTCCTCGGGGTTGACGATGTCCTGCTTATATTTGAGCTTATGGTCGAGGCTTGCCCAGAAATCCATTGCTATGGTGCGGAACTGCACTTCCGCGCGCATCATTTTCTTGCCTGTTGACAGGAATATAGGGGTCTCGATTATGAGGTGCAGGCTGCGGTAGCCGTTGGGTTTAGGCTCGGCGATATAGTCCTTGCGCTTTATCAGCGTGATATCGTCCTGCGCGGTCAGTATATCCGCGAGAGCGTAGATATCATCGGGGAACGAGCATATAACGCGCACTCCCGCGATATCGTTAAGGTTCCTTTCGATATTATCGATCGTCGGGACTATGTTTTTGCGCTTCATCTTCTCGATTATGCTGATCGGGTCCTTGACGCGGGTCCTTACGGACTCTATGGGATTATAGTTGTACCTTGTGGAGAACTCATCATTCAGGTTATTGAGCTTGGTCTCGACTTCTCTGACGGTACATTCATACTGCATCATCAGCTCGATGAACGGCTGGGCTCTCTGGAGGAGCTCCTCGGTACGTTCTGTGGAGAACATATCGTCGAAGCTGCCGGGTGCTACTATCTGTGTATTTTCTGACATTTTCTGTTTTTTCCTTTTCTTTTTTATATGCGGAGCATAACGCTTCGGTTCTTTATACCTTATTATATCACACATTTTCCGGCTATGCAACCTTAAGGCCGTATTTTTCCGCTCATTGTCACAATATTCACACATATCCGGCGAATGGTTACAGATTGTAATAATTTTCCTGTGATTGTAACCGTTTCGTAAATATTTTTAACCGCTTTGTAATTGCATTTTCCGGAAATATGCTGTATAATAAAGACAGAAAGAACGGATCCGGTTCGATCATATAAATAAGACACAATTCCTTTTCAATATCCTGAGTTATCCTTCCATAATGAACACCCCTCATGCGCTGCATGGGGGGCGTTCATTTTTCCGCATTTTGTTACTTTTCGATAATGGCCGGGTTTTATGCTTTAAGGCTTGCGTTTTATTTCGCCCGCGCCTTAATTTTAATCTATGTCGGAGTTTCGTTCCG
>CAMVBT010000341.1 GCA_947165805.1 uncultured Clostridia bacterium | reverse complement strand
TGCCGCACGCTCGGTTTTCCGCTGTAATTCACAGCCCGCAAGCGGCGAGCTGTCCGAGAGGTCTTCGGGTCTGACATTGACAAGCAGTGCCGAATTCGCGTTCACGGCATTTCTTGCGTAAAGGCTCATTCCGTTCGTTACGATCGTGTCCTTCTCCGAAGCGGCCGCCACGACATAGCCGCCCGGACACATACAGAAAGTGTACAGGCTCCTGCCGTCCGGAAGATGAACGGCGTATTTGTAGTCGGCGGGCGGCAGGGCAGGGTGTCCGCTGAAATCTCCGTACAGGCTCCTGTTCACGTCTGCCTGTAGATGCTCGATGCGCGCCCCCATTGCAAATATCTTCTTTTCCATGGCGATGTTCTCGCCGAGCAGATAACCGAAAGTATCTCTCGCGCTGTGACCGATGGCAAGGATAACGCTGTCCGCTTTGAGCTCGGTCTTTTCGCCGTCTTTCTCGTAAATAATGCCTTTGACGGAGCCCTCCGACGTATTCAGTCCGATTACCTTCGCCTCGAATATCACATCTCCGCCGAGTCTGATGATCTCATTGCGCAGATTTTTAACGACGTTACGCAGGATATCTGTACCTATATGAGGCTTTCCGGAATACAGTATATCTGCGGGAGCTCCGAATCTCACAAGCTCCGCGAATATGTGGGATATGCGCCTGTCGCGTATGCCAGTGGTCAGCTTGCCGTCGGAAAATGTTCCGGCACCGCCTTCGCCGAACTGTATGTTGCTTGTCTCGTTCAGTATGCCCTTTGTGCGGTAGAGCTCCACGGCAGCCGCGCGGCTGTCGCAGTCACCGCCGCGTTCGAGCACTGTCGGTCTGAGTCCCGCCTGCGCGAGTATCAGAGCCGCGAACATACCCGCGGGGCCGAAGCCGACAACAACGGGTCTGTGCTTTCTTGCCGCAGCTACATTCACCGTGTATTTCTCATGCTTTGCCGGTGAGACCTTGTTCGGAGGGAATTTCCGCAGTATAGCCTGCTCGTTCCTTAAGGCCGCCTCAACGGAAACGGTGAAATGAACGTCGTTTCTTTTCCGCGCGTCTACCGATCTTTTAACGAGCCTGACACCGCTAATATCGGCGGGTCTGACTCCTATCTCGCGCGCCGCCCGCGCAGTGAGCATATCCTCCGTGTACCCGAGCGGCATATATATATCGTTTATTCTTATCATATCCGTACTTTCAAAGCCGCACTCTTACCGGCAGCAGCTCCCGATGAGAACGCGAGATCGAGATTGTAGCCGCCGCAGTCCCCGTATATATCGAGCAGCTCCCCGCAGGCATAAGCTCCGGGCATCTTCCGCAGTTCAAGGGTGGCAACAAGCTCTTCCGCTTTTATCCCTCCACCCGTGACCTGCGAGCGTTCAAAGCCCGCCGTTCCCGTAACGGGGAAGGACAGCGCCTTGATATTATCGGCAACAGCGCCGAGCTTCAGGTCGCTTATCTGTCCGGCAGTTCGGGGACAGTTTTTCAGAGCGCGTTTCAGTATATAAGCGCCCATCGGTCTTGTGAATATCCCGCTCAGATAATCCTCCGCAGCCATATCGTCGCGTATATTACGGACATCTTTCAGGAGTTCAAAGACCTGCCGCGTGCTCATATCCGGCAGCAGATCAAGTTTAAGCTCCGGTTTTTCCTTGTATTTTTCGTAAAGATAAGAGAGGTCGAAAACGCAGATACCGGAGACAAGCCCCTCCGTGAACTGCACCTCGCCCCTTCGTGAAGCTATCACTTTTCCGTCCGCGCAGAACATCACGTTGGCATCGGCGCGCTGACCCTTGAGCGGTTTCACAAGTGCCGGATCCGTTTTCAGCGGCACAAGCGCCGGAAACGCGGGTGTAATGCCGATACCGGCTTTTTCGCAGATACCGAGGATACTGCCGTTGCTGCCGAGCGCAGCCTGCGACATACCTCCGCCGGCGAGTATGACTTTCTTTGCGGTTATCGTTTCGTCCGCGGAGCAGACGGCAAAAAGCGGCATCGCCGAATATCTGCGCTTTTCGATGTTCATAACATCAAAACCGCAGAGTTCTTCTATACCGAGCTTCGCGGCTTCAAGCCGCAGCGCGTCAAGCACAGAAGCCGCCGAACGGCAGCGGGGATAGATGCGCCCTTGACCGTCGTCCTCGCAAAGCACTCCGAGGCTCCCGAAGAACTCTGGCACATCGAACACCGAAGTCAGTTTCAGAAAATTCTTGCAGCTCCCGTGATATCTGTCGGGCGAGATGTCCGCGTTGGAGAGATTACAGCGGCCGTTGCCCGTGGCGAGTATCTTCTTTCCGGTTTTCGGCAGGCGTTCAGCAATAAGAACGGACACGTTCCTGTCCGTCCGTTTTGCTGTTATCGCAGCCGCGTATCCCGCGGCACCGCCGCCGATCACGGCTATATCATATCGTTTCATAGCATTTCAAAAAGGGTCGTTCCGAGCATAGTCATAAGCGGCAGTGTGACAGCCGATAGCAGTGTCGATACCGCGAATATCTGCGCCGCGTAATCCGGGTTTTTATCGTACTTTATTGCGAACATTGTTCCTATTGCCGCGGCGGGACACGAGAACTCGATAAGTGTTATCAGTTTCGGCATTACGGGGCAGGGGATAAACATTACCGCTGCAAGTCCGATAAGTGGGAAAACTATCAGTCTTACCGCGGAAATGAGATATACCCGCCGATTTTTTATGCTT
>CAMVBT010000340.1 GCA_947165805.1 uncultured Clostridia bacterium | reverse complement strand
TCTTTGTGTTGTATTCAGAATACCTGCACCTCGGTGCCGTCCGCCGCCCTGACATAGATGCTGTCAAGATATTTCGGCATATAATGCGCGTCGGTATCGTCGACCATATATGTCATCTGTCTGTCGTTCACCGTGTCTGTGAAGCTGTCGAACATATACGCCATGTGCCTGCCGTTCACCGAGTCCGTGAACGCGCTGCTGTCAAACATATTCCGTTCGTGCACCGTGCCGTCCTTGTACTTTATGACAACGACGCTGCCCCACAGCATATTGTCCGTGGTCAGTCCGGCATTAGGGGCGTATATCACTCCCTCGGGGTAGCTGATATCCATTCTTATGCACCAGCCCTGTATGAGGATATGGTCGAGCACCGCGCTTCCGAGCTCGTTCTCGCCTATGACGATGCCGGGGTAGGCTTCGTAGGGCTTACATTCCTCATCGGTGATCTCCGCGCCCGTGAGTATCATGTCCGCGCCCTTTTCGTACTCGGGGAGGGCGACCTTTTCGCTGTTTTCGTCCGGTATCGGAAAGTTTACCGAATACAGCCCGGCTTCAAGAGTTTCGCCCGGCTCCAGCCCGTTGTACACCACGAACGAGAAGTCGGCGTGGTATGTATCCCTCTGCGTGAAATCGTAGCCCATTGCGTAGACCCTGCTGTCGAACGGAGCTCCGTCAACGCAGTACCAGCTCTGCTCGCCGAGGTTCATTAACGGCATATAGACATTGTTCTGATCCTTGTACTCTATATCGAAGAACAGCTCCGTGAATACGCCGCTCGTCCTTATATTGTTCAGAGTTGCGTAATAGTCCCTGAATTCGAGCTTTTCGCCGAATTTCAGCCCCGCCCACTCCGTAACGGGCGCGAAGTCCGCGGTGTCGTTCACGTTCACGGAGCTGTCGGCGTTTCCGGCTTCCGTCCAGCCGTCAACGGTGGTGTGGTCGAGCTGAACGGCGTCTATCGTCACGGACGCGATATTTTCAACGTCTATCGGCTCCGCGCTGTCCGAGAACAGCGATATACTGCCGGTCATTGCCTCGAAGTTGTACAGATATCCGCCGCTGTAACCGCTTACTCTTTCCGGGTCATAGCCTGTACGCTGTCTGCGGTCTGTCAGAACTTTCTCGGTCCCGTCATTATATATTACCGCGACTCTGAACCTGTCGTACTCCGCGTAATTATTCGTGCTCTCGATGAACGCGCCGAACTTCGTGACTGTAACGGTCGTTCCCGGCTCGGGCTCCCCGACATAAGCTATACCTTCCATGTTCATGCCGGTAATGGCGTAATTTCCGTGCTCCCCGATATCAAGGTCGGTCATGTCCTTATGATACTCGGGGGCGCTGAATGATATCTTCGCGATCTGTCCCGGCTTAAGATCGACATAACAGCCGACAGTACAGCAGCCGGTCTCCTCGTTATAGCTGCTCGTACTGCTCAGGATCAGCACATCGCTGCTGCCGTCCCTGACGCACATTTCTATATTGCCCGGTTCTGCACCCTCCGAGACTTCGCCGGTAAACTCCGGCTTGCAGGCAACGCGCAGGAACTGTCCGTCATACTCTGCGCCCGTAATGGTCACGGTCATATCTCCGAACCTGATGATATCGCCCACAGCCTGCAATATGTCGCCGCCGGGTTCGGCGATATCCGCCGCGGTGTCATCATGGTACGCCGCGCCGCCCGCGTTCACGCCTATGTTCTCATGCAGCCAGTTCACGCCGAGCAGACTGCCTCCCGCCAGCGCGAGTGCCGCCGCAGTTCCCGCCACGGCATAAAACACGCCGTGAGTCTTTGTTTTCTTGTTTTCCATATTTCCCGCCCTTTCTTTAACGCTTACGATGATCTCGCTGTCGTCGGGAAAAGGGTATCTGTTATGCGTAGCTGCTACGGCTTTCTTAAAAAAATCTCTGTAATCCGTCATCGCTCTCATTCCTTTCTTCTTCAAGCAGCTTTTTCAGTTGTTCGCGCCCGCGCCGCAGCCTTGACGATACGGCACGTTCGCTTATGCCGAGTATCTTCGCTATCTCCGGCGAGGAATAGCCCTCGTAGTAGTACATATACAGCGTGACGCGGTTGTTTCTGCCGAGCCTGTCCAGCACTCCGAGCAGATCACGGTCATACGAGGATACGCAGACCTTGTCGTTCGCCGCGTCGAGGGGCTGTGAGAACCTGTACCAATGCGACCGCAGGATATCCTTGCTTCTGTTTATCGCGCACCGGAGCAGCCATGCCTTCACCTGCTCGTCGCTCTCAAAGCTGCCGTCATAGGTGTAGAGCCTGAAGAACACGTCCTGCGCCACGTCCTCGGCGTCTTCGGCATTTTTCAGATAGTAGAGCGCCGCGGTGCAGACGCTTTTCCTGTACAGCAGCACATAGCGCTCGAACTCGCTGTCGTTCATCAGGGCTCACCTCCTTTTCCCTTGAAAGGCCTTTCACTTATAATACGAATGAGACCGGCGAAACACGCCGTCGTATTTTAAAAATCGTCATTATCACTGAAATTATACTACATTTTTATGTACAATGCAACAAAAGGGCTTTCGTTTTATTTCGCCCGCGGCGCGGTACCCGCGCTGTCGATCCGTCTGTTACTTTTTGGGGAGCGGCGGGTCTGTGCCTCGCTGTTCGGAGTTTTGGTTTTGCGTTTTATTTCGCCCGCGCCTTAATTTTAATCTATGTCGGAGTTTCGTTCCGCGAGGCGACCTACTTTTTCCCTGCAGCAGGAAAAA
>CAMVBT010000339.1 GCA_947165805.1 uncultured Clostridia bacterium | reverse complement strand
GCAGCGCACGGGTCAGCGCCTTGGAGAGCTCTGTCTTGCCGACGCCCGTAGGCCCCGCGAAAAGGAAGCTCCCCAGCGGGCGGTCATGCCGCGCAAGACCTGTCCTGCCGCGTTTGAGCGCCGATACGACGGCGTGAACGGCGGCTTCCTGCCCGATGACCGCGCGAGAGAGCTCGTCCGCGAGTCCCGAGAGCCTTTCCGCGTCGGTCCTTGACATCTCGGTCACCGGAATGCCCGTGATACACGCCGCGCCAGCGGCTATATCGACGGCGGTTATCCTGCGTCTGTACCCGTCGGAGGGTATGATGCCCTCGCAGTAGGCAGCAAGCGACTTTTCACGGTCGCGTATCTCGGCGGCAAGCTCGAAATCCTGCTTCATCACGGCATTCTCCTTCTCCTCGGACAGCCTTTCGAGTCTGCGCCTTATATCGGCTTCCTCATTGTCGGCGCTGCCGAGCCTTGACGCGGCGCAGCTCTCGTCGATAAGGTCTATCGCCTTGTCCGGGAGCCGCCTGTCCTCGATATACCGTACCGACAGCTTCACGGCAGCTTCTATCGCCTCGTCGGTGAGTGTGACCCGGTGATGCTCCTCGTAGCGTTCACGGAGCCCCTGTATTATCTTTACCGTGTTCTCCGGCGAGGGCTCCTCTATATATACGGAGCGAAAGCGCCTTGCGAGGGCAGGGTCCTTGCCGATATACTTCCTGTATTCGTCGGCGGTCGTCGCGCCGATGACGCGTATCTCGCCGCGCGCGAGGGCGGGCTTCAGGATATTCGCGGCGTCTATCGCGCCCTCAGCGGCTCCGGCTCCGACTATCGAGTGTATCTCGTCTATGAAGAGTATTATGTCCGGGTCGCCGCGCGCCTCGTCGATGACCGACTTTATGCGCTCCTCGAAGTCCCCGCGGTACTTCGCCCCCGCGACCAGCGCGGGCAGGTCGATGCTGTATATCCGGCAGTTCCGCAGCTCGTCGGGCGCGGCTCCCGAGGCGATGTTCAGCGCCAGCCCCTCGACCACCGCGGACTTGCCGACACCGGCCTCTCCGATAAGGCAGGGGTCATTGCGTCTGCGCCGGAGAAGTATCTTCGTCAGCGCGGCGGTCTCCTCCTCGCGGCATATCACGGGGTCAAGAGCTCCCGCTCTTGCGGCGGCGGTCAGGTCTCTGCCGAAGCGGTCGAGCACTGTGCTGCGGTATTCGCGGTCGGGAGCGCGGTCGACCGCGCCGTTTCGCGGAGCCGTGCCGCACTCGCGGGCTATGCTTCTTGTATCGGCGCCCAGCTCCCGCAGGAACACCGAGCCGCAGCAGCTCTCGTCACCGATCACGGAGACAAGTATGTGCTCGGTGCCGGCGCAGGTGCTCCCCGAGCTGCGCGAGTCACGGAACGCGTTCTCGAGTATGCGCTTGCTGCGCGGCGTGATGTCCGCCGTTGTCAGGTGCGTGGCGGCGCCGCGGCCTATCGTAAGCTCCATTTTGCGCATGATGTCCCTGTCCGTGACGCCGTATTTCCCGAGCGCCGCGCAGGCTGCGCTGTCACCGACGCACAGGAGCCCGTACAGTATATGCTCACTGCCGATATAGCTGTGCCCCATGTCCATAGCCGCGTCAACGGCTTTGTTGAGCGCTGTGTTCGCTTTTTCCGTAAATCCTCTGAACTCTATCAATATCCGCACCTCCGCGAAATTTTTGCTGCGGTGTCAACAAATCCCGCACAATGACATATATTGTATTATGAAACGTTTCATAATACTTTAATCAACGGAGGGACCACATTATGTGCGGTACTAACAATTGCACGCTCATTATCATCATTCTCCTGATACTCTGCTGCGGCAACTGCGGCGGCGGATTCCTCGGCGGATGCGGTAACGGCTGCGGCAACAACGGCTGCAACGACAACTGCGGCTGCAACAACAACTGCTGCTGAGCGTAAAGCCAACAAAAAAGGGAGGGCTGTCTGCCCTCCCGTTTTTGTGTTTGTGAAATTATGCCATGCCTGCCGTGATGATAGCCATTTTGTAGACCTCCTCGGCGTTGCAGCCGCGGGAGAGGTCGTTGATCGGGGCGTTGAGGCCCTGGAGAATCGGGCCGTAAGCCTCGAAGCCGCCGAGGCGCTGCGCGATCTTGTAGCCGATGTTGCCTGCCTCGATGAGCGGGAAGATGAACGTGTTCGCCTGACCTGCCACCTTGGAGTCGGGGCACTTGGTCTTTGCGACTTCCGCGGAAACTGCGGCGTCGAACTGGAACTCGCCGTCGATCGTGAGCTCGGGATCGAGCTTGCGGGCTTCGATGACCGCGTCATGGGAGAGCTGCACGGTGCCGCCCTTGCCGGAGCCGTAGGTGGAGAAGCTGAGCACCGCTACCTTGGGATCGATGCCGAAGAATGCCGCTGTTCTCGCTGTCTCGACCGCTACTTCCGCGAGCTGCTGAGCCGCCGTGAGGACAACGTTGCCGTCCTTGTCGAGCTTGTCCGAGTAGCTCAGGTTGATAGCGCAGTCGCCCATAGCGATAGTCTCCTCGGCGCCGTCCTTCTCTCTGAACAGAATGAAGCTGGAGCTTACGAGGTTCGAGCCCTTCTTGGTCTTTACGATCTGGAGAGCCGGACGAACGGTGTCGGCTGTGGAGTAGGTCGCGCCGCCGAGCAGGGCGTCGGCCTTGCCCATTTTGACGAGCATCGTGCCGAAGTAGTTGGACTTTTTCAGGAGAGCCGCACATTCCTCCTCGGTCATCTTGCCCTTGCGGAGCTCTGCCATAGTCTTTA
>CAMVBT010000338.1 GCA_947165805.1 uncultured Clostridia bacterium | reverse complement strand
TTGCAGGCAGTAACATAGGTCATTCCTCCTTCATACTCATCAACATTATTGCCTTTAATGCTTCCGAGCAGAGGCACGGAGGGTTCCGGCGCGGGGCATATATATTTCTGAGCTCTGCCTCTTACCGGCTCTGTTCCTTTGTTCGTCTCCTATTATAGCACGTTTTTTAGCACTGTCAATAGGAGAGTGCTAATTTTTACACACCTTTCACAATTTTCATAATTCCGTCACATTTGAGGGTTCCCGTCGTCGAGCTGTCCGAGGTCCATACACAGCCAGCGGGTGCGGTTGAACAGGTCGTCGAAGTCCTCGTCGGACGGTGTGACGCCCTCACGCAGCTCGGTGCGCAGCTTCTGTGCGAGCCGCATTATCCACTCTGCGCCCGCGGTGCGCGAGCAGCTTTTCAGCGTCCCGAGCCTGCGGACGAGCATCTCCGTATCGCCCGCCTCGCGGTACCCGGCTATCTCCTTGAGCAGCTCCGGCACCGTCTGAGCGTAGGTAGCCAGCACTCTGATGAAAATTTCCTCCGAGCCCGAGTTCTTTATGCCCGAGAAAACGTCTATCTCCGGCAGGCCGAAGATGAAGTCCGGCAGGCTGCGCTTCGGATTCTTCGGCTGCTCCTCCGACTTTTCGGCAGGCTTCTTCTTGTCGTCGGGCAGGTATTCGTACATCATATCCTCGAGCTTCGCGCAGTCGATAGGCTTCGTCAGATAGTCGTCGAAGCCCGCTTCGATGTACTTCTCCCTCGCGCCGGAAATGGCGTTCGCGGTGAGGCATATCATCGGAGTGCCGGCGTTCGGATTGTTCTCCGCGGCTTTCAGCTCCTTTAGCGTTTCGATGCCGTCCTTGTTGGGCATCATGTGGTCGAGAAAGATGATGTCGTACTTGTTCTTCAGCGCGAGAGCTATGCCCTCGTCGCCGCTCTCGGCGGTGTCTATCCGCACATTCGTCTGCTTGAGCAGGCTGCTGAACACGACGAGGTTCATGTGCGTATCGTCCACGACGAGCACCCGCGCGTCGGGAGCCGTGAACTTCTCGCGGTACTTCTTGTGCCCGGACACGGACTGCCTGTGCGCCTTTTCGTAGTTGCCTATCGCCGTCCGCTTAACGACGCGCTGTTTCAGCTCGAAGCCGAATACCGAGCCCTCGCCGTAAACGCTCTCGACTTTCAGCGAGCTGTCCATCATCGTGAGCAGGCTCTTTGTTATCGACATACCGAGACCCGTTCCCTCGACGGTGCGGTTGCGCTTCTCCTCGATGCGCTCGAACTCGGAGAACAGCTTCGCCATGTCCTCCTGCTTTATGCCGATTCCCGTATCGCGGACGGACACCAGCAGCGTCACGCTGTCCGGGTCGGTCTCCGACGCGCGGAAGCTCATGCCGAACTTTACGCTGCCCTTTTCGGTGTACTTGACGGCGTTGGTGAGGATATTCGTAATGACCTGTTTCAGGCGAACCTCGTCGCCGTGCAGGAATTCGGGCATTCCGGGGTCGAAGTCGGTGATGAGCGTGAGCCCCTTGTTCTCCGCCCTCGGGCGTATCATGTTGACGAGGTCGTTCAGCACTTCCGCGAGGTCGTAGTCAACGGGTATGATCTCCATTTTGCCCGCCTCGATCTTCGAGAAGTCGAGGATATCGTTTATCAGGCCGAGCAGAGTGGTGCCTGCCGTGCGGATATTCTCGGAATAGGTCAGTATATTGCTGTCGGTACATTCGCGCAGCACCATTTCGTTCATGCCGAGTACTGCGTTGATAGGCGTTCTGATCTCATGCGACATATTCGACAGGAACGCGGACTTCGCCTCGTTTGCGGCGATAGCGCGCTCGGACATATCTATCAGCTTGTCACGCTCGCGGCGCTCCTTGTCTATGTCCTCAAAGAGCCCGAGAACGTGGGTCGGAGTGCCGTCGGGAGCGCGTTCGGAGACTATGAAGCGTCCGCGGTGCCATGTCCCTGCGGCAGTCAGATACTCCATAGCGGCAGTTTCGTCCCCCGCGAGGCGCTCCGCTATGGTGCCGAGGTCTGTAAATTCGAGCAGCGCCTTCTGCGCGGAGGGGTCGGTGAGCGCGCGCACCGCGGCTTCAAGCACCGCCCGCGAGCTCCTGCCCATGTGCTTCACGACCTCTGCGATACGGCCGTCCGCGTCCTTGACCACGCTGAACGTGTCGTCGGTCAGGTCGAAGTCATACACGGACATATAGATATCGGCTATCGAGGACATCTGGCTGCGGAGCTTGTCTGCGACGGCGGTGAGCTTGTCGCGTGCCTTCTTTTCCTTGTCGATGTTCTCGAGCATCCACAGGACGCGGGTGACCTTGCCCTCGCCGGTGCGCTCGGAAACGACGTATCTCGCTCTTACCCAGATATTGCCGTAGCTTAAATATTCGAGCGTCAGCGTATTTGTGTCCTTCATGCGCTCGTCTATGGTCGCCATATCCGCGAAATCTATCGCCGCCTGCTTCGTGGGGCTTTCGGGAAGCCCTCTCATTATGCCGAAGAAGATGTCCTGCATATTGTGGTCGCAGGAGCTTACCGCCTTTTCTATGGCAGGGTTGACGTTTCTTATCGAGGTCACGGAATTGTCGAGTATATCGAGCTCACAGAGGGAGATGTAGATATCCGCGGCTGAGGCGAGCTGCTGGCGGAGAGTCTCTGCCGCCTGCGAGAGCTTGTCTCTCGCGGTCTTTTCCTCGTTGATGTTCTCGAGCATCCACAGCAGGTGGGTTATCTTCCCGTCCGCGCCGCGCTCGGAGACCACATAGCGCGCTCTTAC
>CAMVBT010000337.1 GCA_947165805.1 uncultured Clostridia bacterium | reverse complement strand
ACATCTATGCCTATATCCGCGAGTATATCCAGATTTTCGCCTATCGCGGCATACTGCACATCGCTGAGCACAACCTCCTCCGCCTCGGCGAGAAGCTGTGACGAGGTGAGCAGCTCACGCTTGCGCTTCTCGAAGCGTATGCGCTCATGCGCCGCGTGCTTGTCCATCATAATGAACTCATCTCCGCAGGTGCAGAGTATGTATGTTCCGAACGCCTCGCCGATCACTTTCAGCGGAGGCTTCTCCGGCTCAGCGGTTATCGCGGGAACCGTTTCGTCGGAGGACTCATGTCTTTCCTCGAACGAAGCGCTGCTTATATAGCGGAAAGGCTTCTGGCCCGGCTCCTCGGGCTTTTCGTCATCCTCGTCGCACTCGATCACGACATTCGGAGCGGACACAAAGCGCTGCTGCACGAATTCCGCTTCCTCCGTCTTTACGGTGGGCGGTGCCGGGGCAGGCCTCATAGGCGCCGGCGCGCTGACCGGGACAAAGACCTCAGGCTCCTTTCCGGGAGCCGTATCCGGCTTCGCGCCGGAATCGGCGTTCTCTATGGCTTTCAGAGCCTTGTCGAACAGTATTTTATGGGGGCTTCGCGTATCAGGCTGCTCCGCGGGTATATCCTTCTTTTCAAGCCTTACCTCGCGGCGGCTGTCGGCGTTGAGTATGGCGTTCCTTACGCCGAAATTCACGGCATCAAAGACATTCCTGTCAAAAGCGAAACGCACCTCGGTCTTTGAAGGGCTGACGTTCACATCGCACAGCTCGGGTGCCATTACGATATTCAGAACGCAGGCAGGGAATTTCCCCACCATTATGCTGTTGCGGAAGCCCTCTTCAAGCGCGGTAGTGCATGTCAGGGAACGGACGTTCCTGCCGTTCACATAGAAATACTGCAATGAACGGTTCCCGCGCGTGAACAGCGGCGAAGATATGTAGCCTGTCACCGAAACGCCGTTCAGCGAGAAATCCACCGGGATCAGGCTGAGCGCGAACTGCTTGCCGAATACCGAATAAATGGCGGAGTAATAGTCTCCCCCGCCGCTCGTGTCACGGACGCACTTGTTGTCGCGTATCAGCCGGAACGCGATCTCCGGGTGTGCCAAGGCTAACTTATCAACGAGGGACTGTATCTGATTGCCCTCGGTTATGTCCTTTTTCAGGAATTTCTGACGCGCAGGAACGTTATAGAAAAGGTCGCGTATTATTATCGTCGTTCCGTCCGGGCAGCCGGTGCGTTCGTGCTCGGTGATCTCGCCGCCGCTGATGCGGAAGCTCCCGCCCATTTCCGTGCCGGGCTCCTTTGTCAGCACCTCTACGCGGGCTACAGCCGCTACCGACGCGAGAGCCTCGCCGCGGAACCCGAGCGTGAATATCCTGTCAAGGTCCTTTGCCGTCCTCACCTTGCTGGTCGCGTGGCGCAGGAACGCGGTCGGTATCTCGTCAAACGCGATACCGCAGCCGTCGTCGGTTATGCGCATAAAGGTGCTGCCGCCGTTCTTTATCTCAACGGTGATGTGCTTTGCTCCCGCATCTATCGAGTTTTCGACCAGCTCCTTGATGACGGACGCGGGGCGTTCTATGACCTCGCCCGCCGCTATGAGCTCGAATACACTTTTGTCGAGCAGATTTATCTTTGCCAATTTTTATCTCTTTCCTGTTCCAATAAAATCAATAAGCTTTTCTATATCGTCAAAATCGTCGTAGTCGCCGATTATTCCCTCGCGGTGATATACAATGCCCGCCTTTTCGTTGCGCTCGAGGCAGTCGAGCAGCTTCTCAATGCCGTATCGGTGCGCAAATTCCGCGAAAGCCCGCGGCTTTATCTTATCGGCGTACAGACCCTTGCGGCATTCCTTCGGCTCGCACTCGCAGCAGCCGGACAGCCCCTTTTCTATGACGCACTTTCTGTTCTCGCACCACTCGGCGTCCTTACACCATGAAAGCTCCATAAAGCCGTCGCGCTTACAGCCTTTGCACTCCTTATTCTCCGAGCACAGACAGCAGGCAAGCCCGCAGCGTGCTATACCGAGTTCTCTTTTCATAAAAACCCCTTTTTCTTTACAGAGTCATTTCTTTTCAGACCGCTTGTTCAGAACATATATGCACATTATCAGATATCCGAAGCCGTAACCGAAAACCGCCGCGTACCACAGATTTTCGTTGAAGAAGCTGCCCGCGAAGCCAATAAAGCACAGTACGCCGCACGTTAACGAAATAATCCTCAGAGCCCTGTCCTTTATCCCGAGGAACAGCATGATGAAAGCCGAGCCCATAAAGAAGCCCCACGCGGTATAATCAAGCGTCATTTCAAGGCTCGGGAATACCCCGATCTTAAAATATTCCGGTATCGCTTCTCCATGCGCCGCAAGAGATCTGACAACTCCGATGCTCATAAAATGGGATATGGAGGTAATAATGACCGTTCCCGCCAAAGAGACCGTCAGCAGTCTGCGGTGCATAGATCCGATTCCGTACCCCTCCGCGATAACGAGCATACCGATAAGCATAACGACTGCGCCCGCCACCGTCATAAGCTCCCAGACGGTAAGCGCGATATCGTTATGCGTAACAAGAAACACAGTGACCGACAGGAAATACAGCACTTCGCATATTATCCCCGCGGCGGCGGCTTTTTTGCAGCTTTGTTTCACGTGTCACTTCTCCTTACCTGAGCATCTCCTTGAACTCCGCGAGGCGCGCGTAAGCGTCACGCGGCGACATATCGTCAAGGTCGAGGTTCTTTATCGCCTGTATTACCTCGTTCTTCGCTATCGACG
>CAMVBT010000336.1 GCA_947165805.1 uncultured Clostridia bacterium | reverse complement strand
GAGATCACCGAGGTGCCGCCCGCGCTTATCAGCGGCAGGGGTATGCCGATGACGGGCATCACTCCGAGATCCATGCCGATGTTGATGACGGAGTGTGAAAAGAACACCGCGAACACGCCCATACATATCAGCCTTCCGAGGGTATCCTTCGATGAGGAAGCGACGGAAAGGCATTTGAGGCATATCACTGCCAGCATCAGCGCCGTCAGAAGGCAGCCGATGAAGCCGAGAGTCATGCCGATATACGAGAATATGAAGTCCGTATCAAGCTCCGGGACATAGGTGTACCTGTCGCTGCCGAACAGCCCGAGCCCCGTTATCCCGCCGGAGCCGAGGGCTTTCTTGCCGAGGTACTGCTGCATATATATGCCGAGTATCTCTTCCTCCTGCATCTGCGTGTCCCAGAGTATCTGTATGCGCTTTATCTGATAGGGCTGCATGAGGTAGTTCCACGCGAACCATATCACAGCGGGAACGGCTATCAGAGCCGCGATGATGTACTGCCACGAAATGCCCGCCGCGAACAGCATTATCACGAATATGGAGATGAATACGAGCGCCGAGCCGTCGTCGCCCTGCTTCATTATTATGAAAACCGGCACCGCGCCGTGGAGGCACAGGAGCAGCATATTCAGCGGGTCGTTGAGCCTGCTGCCGACCTTGCTCAGATGCAGCGCGAACGTCAGTATGAAGGCTATCTTCAGCAGCTCGGAGGGCTGGAACTGTATGAATCCGAGGTTCAGCCAGCCGATATCGTCGGCGCCCTCGACTCCGCGCCCGAGCGGCGTGAACAGCAGCAGAACGAGCACCAGCGCCGCCGGTGCGTATATGAACCACAGCTTTGCTATGAATTTGTAGTCTATCGCGGATATTATCATGGCTGCGGCGATCCCGACGACCGACGCTATCAGGTTTATGCGCCACTGTCTGCCCGTGACCTGAGCGCTTATGCCGCTTATGTTCATCGTGTACAGCAAAAATACGCTGAACACGCTCATAATGACGCACAGCGCGAGCATAGCCTTATCGAGGTCCTTTATATAACCGGTGATGTACTTTAAAGCCTTTTTCATTTCGTTCTTTCTTATCGTTGTTTTATCCTGTATCTTATTATATACCAAACGGAACATATTTTCAAGGTGTTTTGCGAAAAAGTTCGGAGATTTCCGCGTTCCCGTCACGCTTTCGGGCAGCGGGCATATAATGAAGCGTGGGAAGTATCCCGCAGAATAAAGAACAGGAGGAAAAAGCTATGGCAACCTTTACAAATCAGGCTTCGCTTATATATAACAACACAAGAGTAGCCTCGAATATCGTCACAGGCACGATAGCGGAGACGCTCACGGTGTCCAAGACGGCGGTGACACAGGCGTACAGGACCGGAGAGCCCGTGACCTACGTTCTGTCGCTCATCAATTCCGGCAGCGCGGACCTCACCGGCCTTACGCTGACCGACGACCTCGGCGCGTATACGTCCGATACGCTCACGCTCGTCCCGCTCGCTTATGTGAACGGCTCGGCGACGTACTACGTGAACGGCGCTCTGCAGCCCGCGCCCTCGGTCACTGCCGGAGACACGTTCGTTATCACGGGCGTGACCGTCCCCGCGGGCGGCAATGCGATCATCGTATATCAGGCCGTTCCGAATGAGTTCGCGCCTCCCGAAGCCGGCTCGGCTGTCACCAATACCGTGACCGCCACCGGTCAGGGCATAACGCCGCAGACGGCTTCGGCAACGGTGCCTGCGGCAAGCGAGGCGGTGCTGTCGATAAGCAAGGCTCTGTCGCCCGCCGAGGTGACCGGGAACTCGAAGATAACCTACACCTTCGTTGTCTCCAACACCGGCAGTGCTCCGGAAGCGGCTGCCGTTATCGAGGACACCTTCGCCCCCGTGCTCTCGGACATTGCCGTGACCGCGGACGGTACTGTCCTCACCGAAACGGATTACACCTACGACGAAACGTCCGGTGAATTTGCGACCGTGCAGGGCGCTTTCACCGTTCCGGCGGCTGACTTCGTTCAGGATCCGCAGACCGGCGCGTGGTCGGCGGCACCCGGTACAGTGACCGTAACGGTCTGCGGTACCGTCTGAGCTTTAATTTATACCGCCCGGCGGCTCCCCTTCAAACGGGGAGCCGTTTTTTCGCCGAAAGGAAGAAAATTTTATAAAAAGTGTTGATATTTTTATTTTTTTGTGATATAATTAATTTGTATAATTTCGGGAAGTATGTCCGAAGGAGGCGTTCGGAGTTATGATAAATGTTGCGATCGACGGTCCCGTGGGCGCGGGAAAAAGCAGTGTCGCGCGCGAGTGTGCGCAGCGGCTCGGGTTCATCTATGTGGATACGGGGGCTCTTTATCGCTCCTGCGCTTTGTTCTGCATAAGAAACGGCATCGAGATATCGCCCGACAACGAGCCGACGATAGCCGATGCTCTTGAGAACAGGCTCGAACTGAAACTCGATATCATCGACGGAGTACAGCACGTCTATGTCAACGGCGAGGACGTGTCCGACGATATACGCACCATTGAAGTGAGCAAGGCCGCCAGCGCGATATCGGCGCTCCCCGCGGTCAGAAAATATCTGCTCGGCACACAGCGCTCGATAGCAGCCTCGAACAACGTCATCATGGACGGCAGAGATATCGGCACGGTCATACTGCCGAACGCCGATCTGAAAATATTCATCACCGCAAAGCCCGAGATACGCGCGAAACGCCGCTACGACGAGCTTGTGGCAAAGGGCGAGAACGTAACGCTCGGCGAGGTGCTCGTGGAAGTTAACCGCCGCGATTATAACGACACACACC
>CAMVBT010000335.1 GCA_947165805.1 uncultured Clostridia bacterium | reverse complement strand
GTGCTGGTCGCTTCTCTTGTCACTGCGGTCTGCAGCCTCACGACAAATCTGTTCGGCACCGTGCTGCCGCTCAGCGATGCAGACGTTATTGTCGTAAAGATATTCTCGAGCCTGTATTTCATGTTCCATGTGCTCGTGCCTATACTCTATCTGATGTTCCTGTTCGCGGAAACGCGGCTCTGGTATCACATGACGCAGAAGAAGAAGCTTGCCGTTATCTTTGCTCCTTACATGCTGTCAGTGGTGCTTATAGTGGTGAACATCTTCACCGGAGCGGTATTCACCGTAACTACGGAGGAAGGATATAAGCGCGGTCCTCTGATATCCGTATTCTACATTCTCGCGCTGGTGTATGTGCTGTGGGGCGCGTCCTTTCTCATTGTCCGCAGAAAGATGTTCTCCACCGCGAAATGGGTATCCCTCATAAGCATGTATATCATCAACGGCATCGCTGTCCTTATCCAGTTCCTTTTCCCGAGAATGCTGATCGAGATGATAATGACGGCTCTCATGGAGCTGTATATCGTGCTGATAATCATGCGTCCCGAGGATTATATGGATCAGCGCGCGGGGCTCCCGAATTTCCGCGCTTACAGGAATGAGCTCACCAAGATACTCGCCACGAATGTGCGCGGTACGATACTTATAATGCGCTTCCTGAACGCCCGTGAGATGCAGCGCTATATGGGCGATGACAAGTATTTCGGGTTCATAAGGCAGACCGCCGCGCGGATAAGGGATTACTGCGAAAGAAACAAGCTTATCAGCGATATGTATTTCGAGCAGCCCGGACGCATCTACCTCATCTCCGACAACTACGATTTTGACTTTGAGAACGGCGCAAGAGAGCTGATCTCCGAGCTGATGAACGATATCATCAGCATAGAGAGCAACGGCGTGAAGATAATACCGCGATTCTGCGAGATACGCTATCCCGAGGATATCAGCGATGTCGGCACGATAGTCAACATAGGCCGCCAGTTCCACAGGATAATCCCGTTCGACCAGTTCTATACGCGCGCCAAGGAAATAATAGATTCGCCGACGTTCCGTATCAGGAACAATATGGACCTCATACTGAACCGCGCCATAACCGAGAAGAAGTTCGAGATGTATTACCAGCCGATATATTCGGTAAGAGAAAAGCGCTTCGTCTCCGCGGAAGCCCTTATAAGGCTCAACGACGAGGAGTTCGGCTTCATCTCCCCGGCGGTGTTCATACCCGCCGCAGAGCGCCGCGGACTTATGGTGCCTATCGGCGACTTTGTGCTCGAGTCCGTTTTCCGCTTCATCAGCGAGAATGATTTCCGCGAGCTCGGGCTTTCCTATGTCGAGCTCAATCTGTCGGTGGCTCAGTGCGTGCAGTGCGACCTCGCCGAAAAGATATTCGCCCTCGAAAAGAAATACCACGTCAATCCCGAGCGTGTAAATCTCGAGATCACCGAGACCACATACGAGAATATAGGCGAGACCACCGACACGAATATCCGTATCCTGTCGGAGAACGGTTTCAGCTTCTCGCTCGACGATTACGGGACCGGCTATTCAAATATGCAGCGCATCTCAAAGCTGCCGCTGAAGATCATCAAGATAGACAAGACCCTCGTCGATGATATGCAGAGCCATGCGGGTATGTCCGTCATGCAGAATACGGTGAGCATGATGAAGGATATCCGCAAGGAGATAGTCTGCGAGGGCGTCGAGACCGCCGAGCAGCTTGATCTGCTGTCCTCGCTCGGCGTGGATTTCATTCAGGGCTACTATTTCTCCAAGCCCCTGCCCGAGGACAGATTCGTCGAGTTCATAAAAGAGCATAACCCTGTACGGACGGCGTGACAGGCGCCGCCTATCCTTACGAAAGGAGGACCGTGATATGCAGACGGTGCTGTATTTTGATATCTGCGCACTTCCGATATTCTTTATAATCATACTCACGGTCCTTATCCGCAGAATGACCAGCGGCGTGACCAACAGGCTGTTCATTTCTCTTATAATCGTACTGTCGGTCATGACGTTCTCCGATATAACGCTGGAGCTCTCGCTCCGTGCGCTGCCCGCGGACGGGTTCAGGGTCTTCACGGCGTCACTGTCGGCGTATATCTATTTCGCTTCCCAGTCGCTCGCGATGCTCGGATACTATTTCTTAGCGTTCGCCGTGACCGGAACATGGTACAGAGTGCGGCTGCGCAAGGTAAAGGCCATCATCTGCCTGCCGTTCATGATGATACTGCTTATCCTGCTGGCAAACCCGTTCACGGGCGCAGCGTTCACCGTGACAGCCGATAAGGGCTATTCCCGCGGCTTCCTGATATGGGTGATATACGCGATAACCTTGCTGTACGCCGGTGTCGCGACTCTGTACATCGTGACACTGAGGCGGTATATGGGCAGGGCAAAGACGCTGTCACTGCTGTCTCTGTCATTGCTGATAGTCGGGGCAGTCGTATTCCAGTTCTTCTTCCCGATGTACCTTGTCGAGACTATAGCCGCGGCCTTCTCCTGCGTGCTCATAATTCTGTTCGTTCTGCGCCCCGAGGAGATAACCGACGCGTCGGTGGGCTCCCTGAGCGTCGCGGCATACCACAGAGACCTGAAAAAGATACTCGATATGAAGCGCAGAGTACAGATAGCCGCCATCGAATTCATCAACGCGAGACAGCTTTATTACTACCTTGGCGAGGAAAGCTACTGCGCCTATGTGTCCTTCATCATAAGCCAGATGGAGAGCATATTCGTCCGTGAGCGCGTCTTCTTCGATATCTATTTCGAGCAGCCGGGATATGTCTATGTTATCATCGAGGATATGGACTTTGACGTCGCTGACTGTGTAAAGAGAA
>CAMVBT010000334.1 GCA_947165805.1 uncultured Clostridia bacterium | reverse complement strand
TCCCGGGCTCCTGCGGTTCTTCTCCGCCGGACTCCCCGGGTACCTCTCCGGCCGGCTCCGCTTCTTCCGCCGCCGGTTCCGGTTCTTCCGCCGGTTCGGCCGCAGGCGTATCCGGCGTTGGTTCCGCCGGCGTTTCCTGCGCCGGTGCTGCCGGCGCAGCCGGATCCGTTTCTGCCGGCGCCCCGGGAACCGTTTCCTGTGTTGTCTCCTTGTCTGTTTCGTCCGCCGGTGCTTCCGGCGCCGCCGCTTCCTCCGGCTCCCCGTCCGGTGCGGAGCCGTCCTTATAGACCACGTCCGGAACTCCGGAATCGTCGTCCTCGCCCGCTTCCTTGGCGGGCTTTTTCTTCGCGGCGCCGCGCTTTGACTTCTCCGCGGCCTGATCGCGTATCATGTCCTTGATATCCTTGTCGCGGTACTTGCCCTTGCCGAGCTGTTCGACCATTTTGAGCTGCGTCATTATGCTCGCGTCGGTTATCTCCGAGCCGTCGTCAACCATAAGAGTCCCGGCGGGCGCGTCCTCAAGTATCTCGATATCGACGTGCTCACAGCTCCGGAACACATCTTTAAGAAGCTGCTCGTCTATCTCCGCCTCCTCAGATATGTCCAGCTTCGAGAGGGTCAGCTTCACGTTTTTACTTGCCTTGTATTTCTTTCCCGCCTCGCGTATCATGCGGGTTATGACGGCCTTGTCCTTCTGCCCGAGCGCGCCTATCGTCACCTTCTGGCAGATATCGAATATGGTATCGAAAAGCTGCCGCTCATACTGCATCATGATCTCGGTCTTGTCGGCGGTGATCTTCTCCGCGGTCTCCTTGAGCTCAACAAGACTTTCCTTGCACTTTTTCAGCGCTTTGAGGTAGCCTTCGTCGTAGCCCTGCTTCACGCGTTCTCGGGGCGGCGCTTGGCGTTCTCCTCAGCCTGCTTCTTTCTATTGTCGGCTTCGGTGCGGGCGTCGAGCACGGTCTGCTCCGCCATCTGCTTGGTCTTGTCGTATATTTCGGTAGCCTTTTCCTTTGCGTGTATTACGAACTGTTCGGCCTCGCGCTCATACTTCGAGCGTATAGCCTCATATTCCGCGATGAGCTTTTCGCGCTCAATGCGGGCTTCCTCAGCAGAAACGGTCTCGCCGCTGCCGGAGCCGCCCTCCTGCTCCTCGTCGTCCTCCGCGAGCATGGCCTCGACGGCCTTTTCCGCCTCGGTGAGCTGCGCGGCGGAGGGCTTTTTATCCGGCCGCCTGCCGTATACGGTCTTCATAACAGGCTCGTCGGTATCAAAATTATTCACATAGACGTATGTGGTAGTTCTGCCTTTGATGACGCCGCCTGCCATTGCGACCCTCCTTGCCTGCCGTTATGCTATGATCTCGTCGTCGCCGCCCTTGGAGATCGTAAGCTTGCCCTCGTCCTCAAGACGGCGTATGATCGCGACGATGCGCTGCTGTGCTTCCTCAACGTCACGCATACGCACATTGTGCAGATACTCGACGTCGGTCTGCGTGGATTCCTTGTTTCTGGAGGACATATTCGCGTAGATGACCTCGGCGACCTCGGCTGTGGAGCCCTTGATCGCGACTGCGAGATCCTTCGGATCGACCTCGGTGATGAACGCCTGTATCGACATGGAGTCGAGACCGACGATATCCTCGAACACGAACATCTTCGAGCGTATCTCGTCCGCGAGCTTCGGGTCGCGCAGATTGAGCTCGTCGAATATGAACTTTTCGGTGGAGCGGTCTACCTTGTTGAGTACGTCCGCTATGTAGTTGACGCCGCCGACCTCCATATTCTCGGTGGTGACGATATTGGCGAATTTCTTTTCCAGCGTGTTTTCCAGACTTTTTACAACATCCGGGGACGCGGATTCCATTTTCGCTATGCGCTCGACGACCTCGATGCGCATTTCCTTCGGCAGCTCGGCAAGTATCGCCGAAGCCTGATCGCTCCTCGCGTAGGAAAGGATCAGCGCTATGGTCTGCGGGTGCTCGTTCTGCACTATAGCCAGCAGGTTCTTATAGTCCGCCTTGCGCACGAATGCAAAGGACTTGGACTTTAGCTGCTTGGTTATCTTATCGAACAGCGACGCGGCGGTCTGCGGGCCGAACGCCTTTTCGAGTATCTCCTTGGCGTAGTCTATGCCGCCCTCGGATATGACCTTCTGTGTAAGGCACACCTCATAGAAATCGTTGAGCACGTCGGAGACTATCTCCGCCGGCCAGTAATCCATTTTGGCGACCTCGAGGGTGATCTTCTCTATCTCTTCTTCACTGAAAAACTTGAATACCTTCGACGCGTTCTCCGTGCCTATGGCGGATATGACCATAGCGGCCTTCTGGACCTGTGTTACGTCCGAGATCGAACGCGGTACCGGGCTTTGTATTTCGTCGGCCATATCGTTCCACTCCTTCCGGGAATTATTTTTACTGATCCTCGCCCTTCATCCATGTGCGGATAAGCTGGGCAACGATCTCGGGATTGCTTGTCGAGAAGTCGCGTATCTCCTTTTTCAGGAGGGCGTCGCGGGACATCTCGTTCTCATCGCCCGAGAGGCTCTGTATATCGTAGTCGAAATCTTCTTCCGGCGGTGCCGATGCTCTTCTTTCCATTTCTTCCTCACCATACGCTATCGAGCCTGCGACAGCGGGGCCGTGTCCGGCAGCCGCGATAGCCGCCGCGCGCCTTGCCTTTATGCGCTTCTTGTTCGAGCCCGCGGCCAGCAGCGCCACGATCAGCAGCGCTATCAGCAGTATTCCCAGTGCGATGATAATGAATACCAGCATATTCCTGCTGCCCTGTACCACCACACTGCCGTCGCCCGCGGAGCCGCCGTCGGTCTTGTCGAGC
>CAMVBT010000333.1 GCA_947165805.1 uncultured Clostridia bacterium | reverse complement strand
CACCCCGGTGCAGATATATCTCGGACAGCTCTCATACGCCGAGACCGCGATAAAATGCGCGATACAGCTGATATGGACAATACTGATATTCCTTGTCGGCGAGTTGCTTTGGAGAAAGGGTCAGCGCAAGCTGATCGTTCAGGGAGGCTGAAATGAGAGATACATTGCATTTAATGGCGGTCTATACGAAGACTACCGCCCGCGCATGGTTCCAATACCGCATTGACGCGGTGCTGCGCTCATTCGCGGTATTCCTGCGCGAATCGACCGGGATAATCGTGATATGGTTCACGCTGCTGAAATTCGACACACTCAGCGGCTGGGACATTTACGAGATGCTCTTCCTGTTCAGTCTGCTCTTCCTCACCTACGGCATCATGATAATCTTCTTCACGGGGCTGCGGGACTTCGGAAAAACAGTCCGCGACGGGAACTTCGACCGGTTCATACTTCGCCCGCGCGGACTGCTGTTCCAGATAATTTTCGTAAATTCCGACTGGTTCGCCGCCATCGGCCACGGCGGCCTCGGTATCGTGCTGTTCCTGCTTTCGGCGGGAAAAGTCGGCATAGAATGGAACATCTTCAACGCCCTCTACTACGTCTTCACCGTCGCCGGCGGAGTGCTCATACAGGGCGCGGTGTTCCTGTTCCTCGCAGCGCTCAACATATTCCTGCTGCAGACCGACAGCCTAAAGGAGCTGCTGTACTGGAATATGCGCAAATTCGCGGGCTACCCGATAAGTATTTTCAATAAGTTCATTCAGATAATAATGATCTATGTGATGCCGTTCGCGTTCGTGAATTACTTCCCCGCGCAGTTCCTCCTGCGCAAGAGCGATATGTCGGAATATCCGGAGGTATTCATGTACCTCACGCCGGTGATCGGTATCGTGATGTACCTCGCCGCTTATCTTTTCTGGAGATACAGCATACGTTTCTACAAAAGCTCCGGGAACTGATCCGGACAGCCGCATTCGGGATGTTCGCGGGGGCATCTTTTGCGGAGAGCTGTCAGGATCCGGCAGATCTGTTTGTTCCTTTTTCCCGACAGCTTCAGCAGCAATGATCAACGCGAATTTACCACACAAAAAACGCTCCGGCAGCTTTATAGCTGTCCGGAGCCTTTATTATCCGACCCCGACTTGTCGGGGCTGTTATGCCGCGTATATGGCAGGGTATCATCAAGCAGCTCTTCGTATGACCGTATCAGAAGCTCTGCTTTCTGCTGACCTTATCATACAGTCGTTCGACCGTACAGGTCTTTACTATGTGAGCTATCACAAACACACCCACGACGCAGACAACGGATGCCGCGCCACCGATTATCAGACCGAGAGATGATGCCACGAAGCCCATATTTATCAGCACTATCGTCGCCGCCCACACTATCGCAAGGCATACCAGTATTATAGGCAGGTGGAATGCCAGAAAATTTCTGTTCTCCGCCTGTATATATTTCATGACCTCCCTGTATGAGAGCTTATCATAATACTTAGCGAGAAACGCGCTGGGCATACACCAGCTGCAGAACTGCTTTATCGTATCGAAAGTGACGGTAAAATCCTGGTTGGTCTTGGTAACGCGATATTTGATCATTACCCCGTCGGAAGTCTCCTCGGCGTCCATAACGTGGATGAGCGTGCCCTTTTTGACCTGCTTCTTGACGCTCTTGATGACTATATATTTATGATCGACAGCTTCATCAATACTGTATAATGAAAATGCCATATACTATTACCCCCTGCCCTTCTAAAGGCTTATTTATGTTTTTTTCTGAACAGAAAGTTTGATTTTGCCACGCTCTTGCGCTTCTTTGCCTGTTTAAGAAGCTCCTCGGCGGTGAGCTCAGGCTCGGCGGAATTATTGAGCGTATCCTTTTTCGCTTCATCCGTCTTGTCCGACAATGTCTCTTCCGGCGGAGCTACGGTCTCCGATCTCTCATAGAACGGATTGCTCTCCTCAACGGCGACACCGCTTATCACATTTGCGGTCGTATCCGCTGCCGGATCGTCCTCGTCAAAGCCGAAGCCGTCCATCATAGAGTCGCTGTCGGTGCCGAGACGTATCGCTGACAGCAGCTTACCCTCATCTGCCCCGAGGCAGACAAGGCACCCGTCATTTTCGGTATTGCTGCGGAACATCAGTTCCTGCGCTTCCCCGGAAGGGGTTATAAAGCTCATATCCCCGAGCTTTACAACAGCCAGACCCAACGCGGTCCGTCCTCCCGCATTTCTCATATTCAGAAAGGCTGCCACATCGGCGGGAACATCGACGAGCTTCCCCTCCGCGGCATTTACACCCGTTACACCCAGAAACACGCCTTTATCGCTTATGATGATCGCCGCGTCAAGTCCGCTGTAACAGGGTCTTTCACGCTTTACCTTCTCCGCGAGTTCCTTTGCGGTGTTATATAGTGTACTGTGTTCCATTTTCTGCACCTGCCCCCGATCATTTATTCAGCAGTTTTGCTTTACGCTCTGCTGCAAGGCGTTTGTTTTCCGCTATTTTATTTTCTATGATCTCCTGCTGTGAAAGAGCGAGGACTTTATCATATATGCAGGATATTGAAACATCGTCCTCCGTACCGTAATGCGAGCGTTTTTTCATATTGTTCTGGAGCGAACCCAAAAACGCCTCGGGTCTGACTAACTGACCCGCGATAATGGTATGATAGTCAAGAAAATCGAAATCACTGCCAAAAGAAGTATAAAGGCCGTCGGTGGACACGATTATCGCGACCGGTCTTTTTTCGGTGTAAAAATCGGCAAACATATCGAAAGCGTTTGAATTGCAGAGTGACGATGTTATGTTTGCGGGATTTGCTTCCTCATAATCCATTATCATT
>CAMVBT010000332.1 GCA_947165805.1 uncultured Clostridia bacterium | reverse complement strand
AGATCATCTTTAATGAGCGCGTATATGATGAAGGCGAAAACGTGGTACTGTATTCCAACGAGGTTATATGGGTAGCGGCGGCAGCTGTTATATCCTTCATAGCACCGCTTTTGGCGGTATTTATCAGACCCACCATACCTGTGACGGGCTCGCTTTTCTGCGCTTCGATAGGCTTTCTGCTGGCATGGGCAGCGACAACATTCGCTGATATGTACCTCGCTCCGGTCCTTCTTGCTCTTGTTATAACCCTGATGATCGTATTCACAATGGGATTTCTGTACGGAATGGGCATTATAAAAGTCACACAAAAGATGAAGACATTCATCATGACCGCACTTATCACTGTGTGTCTTTCGAGTCTTCTTGTGTTCATCGGCTCGCTGATACCATTTACGAGAGGTATAGTCCAGCAGCTTGCGGCGAATCCTGTGCTTTCCATAGGCGGCAGCGTGATAATGGTAGTAGTCGGCACACTTCTGCTGCTCGTTGATTTTGACGCCATACGCGAAAGTGTGGAGAACGGTCTCCCGAAGAAATACGAATGGTACGCTGCCTACGGTCTTGCTTTCAGTGTTATCTGGCTGTATCTGAAGGTGCTGGATCTCATACTGAAAATAATGAAGAAGGACTGACAGATATTGCTGTGTTCCTGAAAAGAAAGATACAGACATAAAGATGCATCGCCGTAAAGGTCGATGCATTTTTTGTGCCGGTCTCAGCTTTGCGTTTTCACAGTTTTCCGCCGTAAGCGCCGTCTTTGTATGATGCCGGCCTCTTCTGCCGTGCCGCCGCAGGTCCTGCGATATTGACAAAACGGGCTGTATGTGGTAAAATAAGACCGGATCGTGGCTTGGTTCAGGCTTTTTATGAGAGGGGAATTTCCGATGATACCAAAAATAATACATTATTGCTGGTTCGGGCGCAACCCGTTCCCCGAGCTTGAGCAGAAGTGTATGGAGAGCTGGAAGAAATACTGTCCGGATTACAAAATAATTGAATGGAACGAGGATAATTTCGATATACACTGCTGTAAATTTGCGGAAGAAGCGTATGAAGAAAAAAAATGGGCTTTTGTATCCGATGTCGCGCGTCTTTATGCGCTGGTGAACGTCGGAGGTGTTTATCTCGATACCGATCTGGAGCTGCTCAGACCGATAGATACGCTGCTTGAAAACGAAGCTGTTCTCGGGTTCGAGAGCGATACCGATATAATGACCGCGTTCATGGCGGGCAGTAAAGGGAACGCGATCTTCACCGGGATGCTGCATGAGTATGAGAGATCGCCTTTCCGGCTTCCCGACGGCGGATTTGATATGACCTCAAATGTGATAAAGCTTACTGATCTTTGCAGCAGATATGGCCTTAAGCGTGACAACAGTATGCAGAAGATATGCGGCGCGACCCTCCTGCCGAGAGAGTATCTGAGCCCGAAGGATTTTGCGACAGGAAGCATCACACTCACCGAAAACTCGTTTTCGATACATCATTTCCGTGTTTCGTGGCACAACGACGAACTCCGTTATTTTGACAGAAAACGAAAAAAACTCATGAGATTTCTGCCCCGGAAAGCGGCAGGATATACCGCAAAATTCATCGCCGCGGCAAAATACAGGGGGCTTGGCGCCGCGTTCGGCGATCTGTCCGAGTGGAGGCACAGACGCAGGAATAAATGACCGTTTGGGAGAAGCTGAAAATGGATAAGATCTCGGTAATAGTCCCGGTCTATAAAGTAGAAAAATATCTGGAAAAGAGCGTGGACAGCATACTTTCCCAGACATACGAAAATATTGAGGTGATACTTGTCGATGACGGTTCACCGGACGGCTGCCCGGCAATATGCGACGAGTATGCGCGCGCGGACAGCAGGGTAAAGGTGATACACAAGAAGAACGGCGGTCTTTCGGACGCCCGCAACGCCGGTATCGAAGCCGCGGCCAGCAGCTATATCATGTTCGTCGACAGCGACGACTTCATAAGCGCAAATATGGCGGAGAAGCTGTATCTGGCTATCACCTCCGGAAACACCGACATAGCAGTGTGCAGCCTTGTCTGCGTTGATGAGGACGGCAATGAGATAGGCATCGGCGGGTCGCCCGTGCCGGACGGAGTGCTGACCGCGGACGAAGTGATCGGAAGATATCTTGATGATCCGTATAACTGGTGGCATTGGATAACGGCGTGTAATAAACTATATAAACGCGGTATATTTGATAGTCTGCGCTTCCCGGTGGGTAAGTTGCATGAGGACGAGTTTGTGTTCCATGAGGTGATACTCCGGTGCGAAAAAATAGCCTGTATCCCGGATAAGCTGTATAATTATTTCCAGCGCTCCGGAAGTATATGCCACAAGGAGAGTATGTGTTCAAAGCTCGATGATGTGGAGGCTTTCTTCCTTCGGGCGCGGAGATTAAGTGAAGCGGGATATGACGAGGCAGCGTACAAGAGCCTCGACAAGGGCGTGAATTTCATCTACGGGCTGTACAGCGACAACGGACGCGGCATTGACGAAGAGACCGGGAAGAAAATGAGATATATTCAGGAGCTTTATAAAAGCACAGCGCCCGGTGTGATATCGCGCGCGGGACGTATTGCCGCGTCGGCGCGCATAAAGCATCTTGTCGCGCGACTCGGCTGGTACAGACTTACTGTTCCGGCAGTAGCGCTGCGCAGAGCACTGAAAAAGAATATGTGAACCGGAACTTCCGTTAAAACGAAAAAACGGACAGGCTGTCGGGCATGAGAGCCCGGAGCCTGTCCGTATTTTTTCCTATCTGGAACGTTTTCTTGACACGGCGATCGCAGCGCCTGCGATCAGCAGGAGGACTGCGCCGTCAACGGCAGTGCCGGTATGAGGGTTGACA
>CAMVBT010000331.1 GCA_947165805.1 uncultured Clostridia bacterium | reverse complement strand
GTCGCTCGCGTTCGCGGAGAAGGTCTCGCAGCTCACGGGGCTGCCTACAGCCGCGACCTGCGCGCTGCCGGAAGCCATGCCCCCGGAGGCTCCCGCGCCGTACCCCGTGAAGCGGTATGTGAAGCTCGCGTGGGAAAAGCAATAAAGCAAATTATCTTTCAAAGCCAATAATTTATCAAAAGAAAGGAAGTATGGTCAATGGCAAAAATGGAAGTTGAATTCGACCGCTGCAAGGGCTGCGGGCTGTGTGTCACAGCCTGTCCCAAGAAGATAGTCGAGATCCAACAGGAAAAGCTCAACAAGAAGGGCTACTACACCGCTCACTGCATCGACGACAACGCCTGTATAGCGTGCGCGATGTGCGCGATGATGTGCCCGGACTGCGCTATCACGGTAAAGGGAGGTAAGGACAATGGCTGAAAAGAGCTTGATGAAAGGTAACGAGGCTCTCGCGGAGGCCGCTCTGCGCGCAGGCTGCAAGTGCTTCTTCGGTTACCCCATAACCCCCCAGACCGAGATCGCCGCATATCTCTCAAAGAGAATGCCCAAGGTCGGAGGCGTGTTCCTCCAGGCGGAGAGTGAAGTAGCCGCTATCAACATGGTTTACGGCTGCGCGGGCTCCGGCATCAGATGCATGACATCTTCGTCCTCGCCCGGAATTTCCCTTAAATCCGAGGGTATCTCCTACATCGCGGGCGCTGATCTGCCCTGCGTCATAATCGACGTAATGCGCGGAGGCCCCGGCCTCGGCGGTATCCAGCCCTCTCAGGCGGACTACTATCAGATCACAAAGGGCGTAGGCCACGGCGATTACCACATTATCGTGCTCGCTCCCTCCACCGTTCAGGAAATGGCTGACTGCGTGACACGCGCTTTCGACCTCGCCGACAAGTACAGAATGCCCGCGGTAGTTCTCGCGGACGGTCTGCTCGGTCAGATGATGGAGCCCGTAGCATTCGACGACGCGGAGATCACGATGTCCGACGCTTCCGGCAAGCCGTGGGCTGCGAACGGCCACAAGAACAGCCGCGGACACAATATCATCAACTCCCTCTATCTCCAGGCTCCCGAGCTCGAGCAGAAGATAAGAGACCGCTATGAGCGCTATAAGAAGGTCGAAGAGACCGAGACTCTCGCTGTCGCCGACTACTGCGACGACGCGGATATCGTGGTCGTTGCATACGGCTCGACAGCAAGACTCGCGAAGTCCGCTGTCGATGAGGCACGCAAGCAGGGCATCAAGGCGGGCGTATTCAGACCCGTTACCCTGTATCCGTTCCCGGTAAAGGAACTGAACGACGCCGTCAGGAGCGCGAAGAAGCTGCTCACCGTGGAGATGTCCATGGGTCAGATGATAGACGACGTAAAGCTCGCGATCAACTGCTCGAAGCCCGTTGAGTTCTTCGGAAGAACGGGCGGCGTTATCCCCGCGCCCGCGGAGATACTCGCAAAGATCAAAGAAATGGGAGGTAATGAGTGATGCCCGATTTTAAGAGACCTCACGCGCTCACTGACGCGTATCTGCATTACTGCCCCGGCTGCACACACGGTATAGTTCACCGCCTTGTCGCCGAGGTCATCGACGAAATGGATATCGAGGGCGATACGATAGGCGTTTGCCCCGTAGGCTGCTCGGTCATGGCTTACGACTACTTCAACTGCGATATGATGGAGGCTTCCCACGGACGCGCTCCGGCTGTCGCTACCGGTATTAAGAGAGCTAACCCCGACAAGTTCGTGTTCACCTATCAGGGCGACGGCGACCTTGCCGCTATCGGTACCGCGGAGACCGTTCACGCTGCAACTCGCGGCGAGAACATCACCGTCATATTCATCAACAACACCACATACGGCATGACAGGCGGTCAGATGGCTCCGACCACCCTGCCCGGTCAGATCACGCAGACCACGCCCTACGGCAGAAACACCGATATCGAGGGCTTCCCGGTAAAGATGTGCGAGATGCTGTCCCAGCTCGACGGCGTTGCTCTCGCGCAGAGAGTCACCGTTATCGACCCCGCCAATATCCGCAAGGCAAAGGCGGCTATCCGCAAGGGCTTTGAGTATCAGAAGAACAAGCAGGGCTTCTCGATCATAGAAGTGCTCTCCACCTGCCCGACCAACTGGGGTCTTACTCCGGTACAGGCTATCGAGAGACTGAAAAACGATATGATACCCTACTATCCGCTCGGCGTTTACAAGGACGGCGCGGTAAGGAACAAGGAGGCGGCTGCACAATGACGAACGAATTTCTTCTTGCGGGCTTCGGCGGACAGGGCATACTGTTCGCAGGCAAGCTCATAGCTTACGCGGGACTCTACGCGGGCAAGGAAGTATCGTGGCTCCCGTCCTACGGTCCCGAGATGCGCGGCGGTACCTGCAACTGCTCGGTAACGCTGTCCGATCTTCCTATCGGTTCCCCGCTGATCCTCAACCCCACCGAGCTCATGGTAATGAACACACCGAGCTTCGACAAGTTCATCGGCGCTGTAAAGGCGGGCGGCATGGCTTTCATCGACAGCACGCTCGTTGAGGGCACCAGCGACCGCACAGACATCAAGTGCTTCTACATCCCCGCTACGGGAATGGCCAACGAGAACGGGCTCAAGGGCATGGCGAACATCATACTCGCCGGAAAGATGCTCAAGGAGATCGGTCTCACCGACGAAGCCGTTATCGAAAAGGCAATGAAAAAGTGCATACCGCCGAAAAAGGCAGACAAGCTCGAAGCCAATATGAAGGCTCTCAAGCTCGGTATGGACTTCAACGGTTAAATAAAAATGCGGAGCGCATAGGTATTCTATGCGCTCATTTGCGATATGGAGAAATTATGAAAGTTTGCCTTTACACAGAAGGAATAAAAG
>CAMVBT010000330.1 GCA_947165805.1 uncultured Clostridia bacterium | reverse complement strand
ACAGCGCTCACGGGAACGAACTGATAAATTCTTTTCTTCATAACAACAGCACCGGAGAGATCAATGCTTTCCGGTGCCGTTTGTGTGAAATATATTGATAACCAACAGGAAATGTGCTATAATTATAAAAAACGAATGAAGGATTACATAATGGAACGATTAGTTTTATTGGACGGCGAAAACTACACCGACGATATGTCCGAAATTGTGAGAACTGCGGTACGCGGCATCATCTTTGTGAACGGCAAACTGCTTCTCATTGAAGATAACAAGAATGAAGTCAAGCTGCCCGGCGGCGGTCAGGAAGATGGAGAAAACGATATTGAGACTCTTATCCGTGAAGTACGTGAGGAAACAGGCTGCACGGTCATACCCGAAACGGTGCGTCCGTTTGGGTATATTGAGGAAAAGCGGAAAAGTTTCAACGAGAATATGATATGGCATCATTTCAGCAGATTATATTTCTGCGATATTACAGATGAACGCAGTAACACGGAATATTCCGAAAACGAGAAAGAATACGGTATGCGGTTCGGCATGTACACGATCGATGAAGCAATAACTAAAAATCGGGCTATGCTTGATAAGGTCGGTGAGCTTGCGTGGAATCAGAGAGAGTACAGGACGCTGCTGCTTATCAAGGAGCATATTGAAAAGGAGCGACTGAAATGACAGCAAAAATCATCGTGAAATGTATCATATACAACAGAGTGCTGAACAAATTCCTTTTAATGCAGAGATGCGAAAATGACGATATCGGCGCGAATACATGGGAGAACGCGGGCGGAAACATTGAGGACGGCGAAACTCCCGAAGCTGCGGTGTTCAGAGAGATCAGTGAGGAGACAGGCATCACGGATACAG
Organism: uncultured Clostridia bacterium; assembly: GCA_947165805.1. Lineage (GTDB taxonomy): Bacteria > Bacillota > Clostridia > Oscillospirales > Ruminococcaceae > Ruminiclostridium_E. The sequence goes on along the minus strand of CAMVBT010000330.1, from coordinate 2,009 downwards.
AGATAAAGAATATCGCTTATGTCAGTATTCTGAAGGGTGAGCTTCCCGATCTGCTGATCGTTTATCTGTGCGAGACCGAGATGGAGAACGTCACTATAAGTCTTGAACATCAGGGTTACATTTGGGCAGATGAGGAGAAATGCAGAGAGCTTCTCCCGAAGGCGATCATTAGTGATTTTGAAAAAAATCATGTGTTTGATATTTTACGAAAGCCATAAAAGAATAGGGAGAATGTCATAAAATGTGCCTTATATGCGACAGAATAAAAATGATAAAGGACGGAACAAATCCTTATTTCGTCAAAGAGCTCGAAACCGGATATGTGGTGATAGGCGACAATCAGCATTTCCGCGGCTATACGCTGTTCCTTTACAAGCACCACGGAGACAAGACCGAGCTGTTTCACCTTGCCCCGACAGAGCGCGCGAAATTCCTCGAAGAGATGACAATAGTTGCCGAGGCTGTGTCAAAGGCATTTGGTGCAGAGAAGATAAACTACGAGCTGCTCGGTATGGGGGAAGCACACCTGCATTGGCATCTGTTCCCGAGAGTCAGCGGAGATATCGAGAATTACGGCAATAACGGCAGAGGTCCTGTCTGGTGGTATCCTATGGAGAAGATGTATTCCGACGATAACAGACCCGGCGAGGAACAGCTTGCGGATATGAAGTGCCGGCTGCTTGAGGAATTGAAGAAACTGATATGATACATGAAATGAAGCTGAATCCGTCCCCTTTTTGAAAAAATTATTGATACGAGAGTGATAATAGATGATTTATTCAGTAAGACGTGGACAATGTTATTTTACTTCTTGTTGAAGGAATAACTCACGACAACCACTGCGAGGTGCTTTATGAAAATCCTGATAGTCGAGGACGAGAAACGCCTTGCCGACGCACTCGTTCAGATATTTACAAAAAACAAAATGACCGCCGACACTTCATACAACGGCATCGACGGGCTTGACAACGCGCTTTCGGGAATATACGATGTGATAGTGCTGGATATCATGCTCCCGGGAATGAACGGGATAGATGTTCTCCGTAATCTCCGGAAGGACGGCATAAAAACTCCTGTGATACTGCTCACGGCGAAGGACGAAATATCCGACAAGGTAAGAGGTCTCGACAGCGGCGCGGACGATTATCTGACAAAGCCGTTCGCGACAGAGGAACTCCTCGCGAGAGTCCGCGCACTCGGCAGACGCAGCGCCACGGAGCTTGTCTGCGACGACACGCTTTCGTACAGTGATCTGTCGCTGGAGCTTTCGACTTACACACTCTCCTGCAAGTCAAATTCCGTGAAGCTCGGACTGAAAGAGTTCTCGATAATGGAGATGCTCCTTCGCAACCGCGAACGGGTGCTGACAAAGGAAAACCTGCTCGTGAAGATATGGGGCTACGACTCCGACGCGGAATATAACAACGTCGAAGTCTATATCTCATTCCTGCGCAAAAAGCTCGGGTATATCAAATCGAACGTGTCGATAAAGACGCTGCGCGGCGTGGGCTACAGCCTTGAAACGAAATGAGGTGGCGTGAATGATAAAAAAACTGCGTATCCGCATAACCGCGGTAATTATGGCAGGTCTCACGCTGCTGATAGCAGCAGTCGTTGTCGGCATTTACATCTTTATGCAGCGCTCCGAGAACGAGGAAACGGACGCAGTTGCCGCTTCTGCGCTGAACGCCGTTACCCGTGAGGACAACGAACGCCGCGGCGATGATAAAAAACCGGAGCTGACGAAAACAGGCGTAAAACGCGAAAAAAGCTCATCATCGCGAAGCTGGATATCCGTTCTGATGTCATCGAAAGGGACTGTAAGAGAGATAGCTTACAGCAGCTCCTACAACAAGCCCGACAACGAGGACGAGATCGGCGAGGCAGCCGAGAGCATAGCCGCGCAAAACAGCGAGAACGGCTATATCCGCCTGTCCGACGTGTCGTACAGATATTTTATAAAGCAGTCGGGCGGCAGGACGCGCGTGATATTTATTGACCGCACCAAT
>CAMVBT010000329.1 GCA_947165805.1 uncultured Clostridia bacterium | reverse complement strand
GATGCTGAGTACCATTGCAGCAACGAGCATCAGCGCTGCCAGGATTCTGATTGTCTTGTTCATGGTTTTTTCTCCTTTTTGTTGAAAAAATTTTTATTCAAAACGACAGATAGTCGCTTTGTCCTGTTGAATGAGCCTTATCCTGTCGGGGCAGGGGACCCGCCCGGAAGTCCCGGTCCGCGGCCGTATATCTCCGTCTTCACGCAAAAAGCCCACAGACGCGGTCATAGACCGTATCTGCGGGCGCAGCTATCTCTGTTATAAGGGCATCACAAAAAGGCAGAGTTATCTCTGCTTGCTTGCTTAAATCGTAGCGCAGTGTAAGCATCTTTGTCAAGTCCTTTCGATAAAATTTCACATAATTTTCAGATTTGTGCTTGATATGATTTCTCCATAATTATACAGAACCATTCCGGAAATGTCAATACGTTTTGCACGAATGTCACGGTTTTTGCACGAATGTCGATTTTTTGGTTGACAAGCGATGATTTTGGTATTATAATTATTATGGGATATTATATGGTCAAGGCACTTTACGGGTACAGCAACGGATATCGGCTGCACGGCAGGACGGACTCGAAACGGGAGGTATCATTCGGAAGTCCGGGCCGGTATTTCTGTTTCTATCATCTTTGCGGCAACATATTTTCCCCTTTGTTATTCCTTTTCCGATGATTCCTATGAAGGTCATGCTGCGGAATTCATCACCATACACTGCCGAGAATATCATTCCTATTTTCATTCCGTACTTGTCGGCGGCAAGCACCCGGTCACGGTTTACGGCTGCCGCGAAATCTTCGCTCAGCTTTATTTCTCCGACTCCGTCAAAGCTTTCTTTCATATCGGACACGATCCAATGGCTCGTGTCATAGATCTTCATTCCGAATGCTCCGCTCACGCTTTCCGAATCACAGGCGGACACCGCAAGCATAGCCAGCGCGAGTAATAACGCGCCCAGTCGTTTCTTCATTTTTACCTCCGTATATCATTTACAGTTTCTGCCGCAAAGTCAGGTCATATCTTATCTATTATATCACAGCCTGTTCGACAAAAAATCTTTTTTTGAAAAGTTCAATGAATATCTGCGCTTTATACATAGCCGGACGCGAAAAAAACAGACAAATTTTGTTCATTTTCAACAATCGCATCTCCGGTGTACGGATAGTATATACGGCATTGAGATCCGTTCAGCCGTGAAGCTGTCATAGCAGTCCGGGCAAAGAGACACTGCCAAGAAAACAGTATAATAATTGTGCAGAATGACAAAATTTCATCTGCCCGGAAAGTTTTTTGCTATTATATTGACACGGTATCGCACCGATGTGATATAATATTGTAATTTTATCACAGGTCACGGATCCTGATACGGGAGGATAAAGACTATGCACGAAAGAAATCACCGGCTGCTGGACGCGAAGATATGGCAGTACCTGCTCCCGGGCATCATGATGTCACTTGCGCTCCAGCTCGGTAACATCGTGGATACGATACTGGTCGGCAACCTGCTCGGTACCGACGCCATGGCGGCAATAAGCCTTGCGCTCCCGGTAGAAACTATCATACAGCTCCCGGGCTTTGTTTTCGGTATCGGCGGAGCTATAGCTGTGGGCATCCTGCTCGGAAAGCGCGACAGAAAAGGCGCCTCCGAGGTCTTTTCCGCTACTCTTACATTCACGATAGCCGTCGGTATCGTTTTTAGCGGTCATCGGAGCTCCGTTCTCCATGTCTCTCGGCGCTTTGCTGGCGGACGGCGGCGAGCTCTCCGGGCTCACCGGCCAATACATAATGGTGAGCTTTCTTGGTGCGCCGATAATCGGCATAGCGCTCCAGATGATGAACTATCTTGGCGCTGAAAATCACCCCCAGCTCGCGAGCGCTTTCCTTATATCCGCCAATGTCATAAACCTGATACTTGACTTCATATTCCTGAAATTCACACCGCTCGGTACAGCAGGTGCGGCATTGTCAACAGTGCTGGGCTACCTGCTCGGAATGGCGGTGTTCGTTTTTTATATCCGTTCTCCGAAGAGAATGATAAGCTTTCACTTCCCGAAGACCTTCAGGCCTCTCGCGGAGGCAGCCCGCGCGGGCGTACCAATGCTCATCTTCATGGTAATGAGCTTTGTCAAGGCGCTCGGCCTGAACTTCATCATCATCTCGACTCTCGGCAATGACGGAATGAGCATCTACACCGTATGCGAGAATGTCCTGATGATAGTGGAGATGATAGTCGGCGGCGTCCTCGGCATCATACCCAACATCGCGGGAGTGCTCTACGGCGAGAAGGATTACTACGGCCTGAGAGCGCTCGGGAACCGCGTGCTGAAGATAAGCTATATAATGGGAGCGGTCATCATGGCGTTCATCCTTGCGTTCCCTGAGATCGTCACGATGATGTTCGGCATAAAGGAGGGCGAGCTTCTCGGCATTACCGCGGCCAGTCTGCGTGTATTCATGCTCTGTCTGCCGTTCTATCTGTGGAACAAGTTCCTTATAAGCTATTATGAGAGCATAGAAGTCTCAAAGCTCGCAAGCATCGTCACATTTCTGCAGAACGGCGTATTCATACTGCCCGCGGCGTTCATAGGCATCACAGTCGTACAGAACAGCGGCGGGAACGGCGACCTCGCCATGGCAGCAAGCTACATAGTTTCGGAGCTTCTGACTGTTGTCGTGATAGCGGTTTACAGAAGAATAAAATACCGCGGCGAAGACGTTTATCTTCTGCCGGAAAAAAACAGCGAGCTGATAATGGATACCACCTACGAGTCGGATATGAAGGAAGCCACCGCCATATCAAAGGAGGTCTATTCCGCCTGTCAGACCGCGGGATTATCGGGCAGCACAGCGATGCAGATAGCCGTCGCGGCGGAAGAAATGTCGGTGAACTGCATACGCTACGGCGGAAAGAGCTCTCACTG
>CAMVBT010000328.1 GCA_947165805.1 uncultured Clostridia bacterium | reverse complement strand
GGGATGAACTGTATATTATATATATTTTTTTTTGAGACATAAGGACTTTTTTGTAACGTTCGTACAGGTTGAACAGACTTTTCTGCTTTTTTCGGATTTGAAATTGATTTTTATATCATAATATGGTATAATATTTCGGAAAAAGTTTGGGTTTGCTGTAATTAAAGCCTGAATGGAGGTATTGTTTTGACATTCAGTTCGGTCGTATTCCTGTTCATGTTCCTGCCTGTGACATTCATTCTTTACGCTCTGATAAAAAACGACACGGCGCGGAACATCATACTTGCCGCGGCAAGTATAGTATTCTACGCGTTCGGTGAGCCGATAGCAGTCATAATCATGCTGATATCGATAGTATTCAACTATTTCTTCGGCATCGCAGCGTCGGGCGAAAAGCACGCTAAACTCGCGGTATTCCTCGCTGTGCTGGTCAATATCGGACTTCTGTTCGCGTACAAGTACACAGGCTTCTTCGCGGAGACATTCAACGCGATAACAGGGCTGTCGATACCCGTGCCGGTGATAAGGCTCCCGATAGGCATTTCCTTCTTCACGTTCCAGGGACTCAGCTATGTCATCGACGTTTACAGGGACAAGAAGAGCGTACAGAGGAACCTGTTCCTTGTGCTTCTCTACATCTCCTTCTTCCCGCAGCTTATCGCAGGTCCTATCGTAAGATATCAGGACATCTCGAAGCAGCTCAGACACCGCGAATTCACAGCCGACAGAGTGAGCAGGGGTATTAACCGTTTCATTCTCGGTCTTGGCAAAAAGGTGCTGATAGCCAATCAGATGGGCTTTGTCGCGGACACGGTATTCGGCCTCGCGCCGGAGCAGGTCGGAGCTCTTCCAGCGTGGGTAGGCGCGATATGCTACACATTGCAGATATTCTTCGATTTCTCGGGCTACAGCGATATGGCGATAGGCCTTGGCTGTATGTTCGGGTTCGACTTCCTCGAAAACTTCAACTATCCGTTCATAGCGCCGAGCATACAGGACTTCTGGAGACGCTGGCACATATCGCTCTCGACATGGTTCAAGGAATATGTCTACATACCCCTCGGCGGCAACCGCAAGGGCAACGTGAGAACGACCGTAAACAAGCTGATCGTGTTCTTCCTTACGGGTCTGTGGCACGGCGCGAATTTCACGTTCATTATCTGGGGAATGATACACGGGCTCTGTCAGATGCTCGAAACCTATCAGATAATACCAACCAAGAAAAAGTGGTTCCGTCCGATAGGCCATGTGTACACGCTTCTTGTCGTGGTACTCGCGTTCGTGCTGTTCAGAGCGGATACGCTCGGGCAGGGCTTCGGGCTTATCGGTAATATGTTCACCGGAGCCGGGGGCGAAGCCGCCGCGAACGTGACGATTATGTCCTGTCTTTCGCCGCTCTGCATCATAGCGTTTGTTTTCGCGGTCATACTCTCGATGCCGGTATTCCGCAAAATACGCGAGAAGATCAAGGATAAGAATGGCGCGGAAGCTTACAACTACGCGGCCTACGCGGGCTCAGTAGTGATATTCGCGCTCTGCGTACTTTCCCTTGTTTCGAGCGCGTACAATCCGTTCATCTATTTCAGGTTTTAAGGAGGGGAGAGCAGTATGAAAAAAGGATTCAAAATAGCTTATGCCGTTCTCTTCTTCGCGATATGCGCGGCTCCGACGGCTCTGATGCCGTTCATGGGCAGCAGCGCGGAAATAGAGAAGAAAGAGCTCACCGAGATGCCCGCGTTTGTGGACGAGAACGGTATAAACGTGAACTTTTCCACACAGTTCGAGTCGTGGTTCAATGACCGTCTCCCCATGCGTCCGGAGCTTCTTTCTGCGGCGAATCTGATAAAAGGCGGGATGCTGAACACATCGTCCTCGAATGTTATCAGCAGCAGCGGCTGGCTGTTCTATGACGACGAGAAGAAGGACTTCATGAACACGAACGCCATGACCGACAGCCAGATTACCGCGGCGGCAGTGACTCTCTCGCTGCTTGAAGAGAAGGTAACGGGCGACGGCGGCAGATTCACATTCGTGCCCGCGCCGAACAAATCCTCGGTTTATCCGGAGCACATGCCGGTCTGCTATATGAAGGCGGACGAGAACAACCTTACGCGCCTTACCGCGAAGCTCTCTGAGCTCGGCGTGAACTATACAGACCTGCTGAAAGTCCTGACCGGGAACAAGAACACCGCGAACGGCATATACCATGCGCGCGATTCGCACTGGAACAATCTCGGAGCGATGATCGGCTACAACGAGATAATGAACTCGCTCGGCAGACCGCACAACGCTTACGAAAACGCGTCCTACAGCTATTCACAGGTATGGCGCGCAGACCTTGACAAGCTGCTCTATCCTGCGGGCGGATTTATGGACTGGCAGTATGAGTTCGATATAACGTATTCGGACTTTATGTTCACGAAACCCACGGGCGTGCGCGACACGGCGGCACAGCTCGCGATATTCATGAGCGACAAGGAAGAGAACGACATCAACATCTCGACCCGGAACATCAACAAGCCCGCGAACAAGAGCCTGTACATGGTGCGCGACTCGTTCGGTCGCGCTCTGCTGCCGTTCATGATCGACAACTATACGACCGCTGATTTCGTGCGCACGAACCGTCCCGAGCTGACAGGCTCGTTTGCCGATAAGGACTTCGTGTATGAGATAGTCGAGCGCAATCTGAAAAATGTCATCTCCACAGCACCGTATATGTTTGCTCCCGAAAGAACCGGGTTTTCTGCGGACGGGCTTGCCTCGGGCGGTAGCGCCGAAGCGGTATTCAGCGATGTGGGCTATGCATACAGACTGTACGGAAAGCTCCCGGAGGACGCCGCGGCAGGCGACGGCAGAGTATATGTGATCTTTGACAACGGCGATGAAAAGCGCACATTTGAGGCGTTCCCGATATTTGAGAAGGAGCTCCTC
>CAMVBT010000327.1 GCA_947165805.1 uncultured Clostridia bacterium | reverse complement strand
TGTAGTCGCTGTAATGTTCTCTGTAAAGCTCATCGTAGGACATCCGGCCGGTGCGGGCCAGTGAACCCAACAGCACAGCGCCGCTCGGATCCGGGTCTTCATACGGATCGTAAAGCTCCGAAGTTTTCTGTTTTCTGTAGAGCGGATATTTATCCGAATAATCGGTGGCAGCGCTGAAATATATCTCAACAGTATCGGCGTTCTTCACAGAAATGCTTGTATCTGCCGTTTCAAGCTCTCCCCCGTCATGCTTTACATGGAATGCCGCATAGTATCTCAGTCCGTTATCTTCAAGCACACCGTGATAAGCAAGCAGATAAGGCATATTGCCCGGAATGCTCACCATTCCTCCGGAACGCAGCTTATCAAGCGACAGTGTAATGTTCACACTGCCCGGAGCATCGGCGGAGAAACGAAACGCGATAAGTCTCGCGGGATACGAGGCGAACGCTTCTCTGGTATATTTCACGCCGTTATGCGTAAATTCGCAGGTATACAGCGATCTGTCAAGATCAAGTTCACGGCGGTAACCGGTAACATTTGAGCTGTCAATACCGTGAAAATCGAAAACAGCATTGCAAAGGCACTGATAAGCGCCGAAGCCGTCGTCGGTCCCGCAGGTAAGGTCGGGAAGCAGAGCGACAGCTTCATCATACTTTCCGGCTGCGAGCAGCTCCTGAACCTTCTTTACCGAACTGTACGCCCCGGTGCGATTGCCGCCGTTGTAATCCGGACGCTTCGGTGACGGACCTCCCGCCCACAGCGTTTTTTCGTTCAGGACGACAATTTCACGTTCAATGCCGCCGAAAAAAGTTGCGCCCATATATCCGTTGCCTATGGGCAGGCAGGTGCTTTCCCACTTTCCGGGGTCGCCTTCTGTACGGAATGATATCTTGTTCTTTATTGTCTTCATATTATCAGTCACCGGTAGTCTCCCTCAGTATAAGGCTGTGCGGGAGCATATAGGTAGAAGTGTCGGGAGTTTCGGCCCTCATATTGTCTATCAGCTTCTCGATGACGAGCTTTCCCTGCATGAAGCAGGGCTGGCGCACCGTGGAAAGATGCGGTATGAATATATGCGAATACTGTATATCGTCAAAGCCGAAAAACAGGACTTCCTTGCCTATCTTGATGCCTGCCGCGAGCGCGTGGTTCATAGCACCTATGGCAAGCATATCGGATATGGCGAATATGGCGTCCGGCTTTTTCTCGAGGCTCATTAGCTCCCTGCATCCGCGGGTGCCGGAATCGGCGCCGTAAGTCCCGTAATAGACCAGTGAGGGGTCGTAGGGTATGCCGTTCTCCTCCAGAGCCTGACGGTATCCGAGCTCACGATCCACAGAAGACTGTGCTCTCTGCGTCGTGGTTATAAGACCTATGCGTCTGCGGCCTTTGTTGATCAGGTAGTTCACTGCGTCCTTGCCTGCCTGGACGTTGTTTATCGTAACGGTCAGAGCCTTGCAGCCATCGAGGCGTTCAAGGCACATGGCGAGGTTATGGTTGGCGGCAAGCTCGGAGATAGTCTTTGCGTCGAGCTTCGGTCCGAGAAGTACGGCGCCGTCAACGGAATGTGAGAACAACATTCCCAGCAGGTGCATCTCATGGTTCGGGTCGTCTCTTGTGGTGGCTATGAGGACATCGTAGCCCTTGGACATCGCGGTCTCTTCCATTCCGCGTATGACTTCGGAATAGAAGCTCTGTTCGGTCGACGCGATTATGGCGAGGATACGGCGCGTTTCACTCTTGCGCAGGTCGCGCCCAAGAAAATTCGGACTGTATCCGAGCTCCTTTATAGCCTGATTGACCGCTTCCACAGCGTCTTCCGACACATTGGACTTATGGTTCAGCACGCGCGAAACAGTCGCTATCGAAACATTGGCCTTGTGCGCCACATCTTTAATCGTTACACTCACAGATAGATCACTTCCCGAATCAAAAATTTTAGGCCTGTGCCTGAAAACAATTTCAGGGCATATTAATACTTATAAATTATACCATATCATAGTATATCTTATCAATATGCACAATAAACAAATTTCTTTGTCAGTTTTGATATCATAAATGCTGACGGGTGATTAATAACGGAACCGGAATAATTTGTACAATTCTTACTATATCCGTCAATAAAGTTTGTGCATAATGTTAATTTACAAATTTTCTGTTTTTACTTAAAATTATAATAATAAATTAGTTTTCTGAAAGAAGGCTGCCTATGGGTAAAAAGAATGTCACCATGAGCGATATAGCCAAGGAAATGGGCGTTAGCACCGTTACTGTGTCAAAAGCACTCGGAGACAAGGACGGCGTAGGAAACGAGCTTCGGGCGCGGATAAAGGAAAAGGCGCAGGAAATGGGGTATCTGCTGCCGGGCTTCTCCAAGCTGCCGAAAGAAAATCTTACGTTCAGCATAAGCATAGTTGTGGCAAAGCACTTTATCCAGGACGCAAGCGCGTATTACTGGGTGGTTTACAGATATATCGTCGAACTTCTGCAGAAGCAGAATTACTACGGCATACTCGATGTTATCTCCGAGAGCGACGAGAGCACCTGCGAGATGCCAAAGTCTGTCACTGACAAGAAAGCAGACGGCATCATAGTTCTCGGACAGTTCTCAAATACCTACGTCAATGCCCTGCTCACGCTGGAAGTACCCACTGTGTTCCTTGACTTTTACAGCGCCCGCAACGATGTCGAGACAGTACTGACCGACAACTTCTTCGGTTCATATACGATCACGAATTACCTTATTTCCATGGGGCACCGCAAAATAGGCTTCATAGGCTCGATAAACTCGACATCGAGCATTCAGGACAGATTTCTCGGCTACTACAAATCGCACCTTGAGAACCGTCTGCGCATCAATCAGGCGTGGGTGATCGAGGACAGAAAGCAGGACGGCATCGGTTTCAGCGAATATGCCCTGCGCAATGAGGTCCGGGAAATCACGGCCTACCT
>CAMVBT010000326.1 GCA_947165805.1 uncultured Clostridia bacterium | reverse complement strand
AGAATGCTTCCGATTCTTCTTCGGCAAAATATTTTTTAACTGTAGATGATTTTAATCCAAGAGCGAAGAAGCTATATGAAAATCTGGGATATAAGTGTGTCGGAGAACTACCTGATTTTTATAAAAAGGGGATTAATTGCTATCTGATGATGAAAAGAAGAGGGTAAATAATTCTTGGATTTTGTGTTTATGGGTTATTTAGAAATTGAACCGGGAGAGAAATGATGTACACTATTTTGCTGACTATACAATGTATAAACATTCTTGCGCTTTTTATAGAGTGTGTTGCAGTGTTCCGCAGCCGCAAGACGGAGCTGCACGGTTATCTGTTTTTAAGCTGTGCAGCACTGCTGATAAACAATTTAGGTTATCTGCTGGAGCTTGAAGCTCGTACCGTCGAAGCCTATACAACAGCGTTGCGGCTGTCATACGCGGGCAGAATATGGATTGCGTTATTTCTGTTTCTTTTCACTGCCGAACTGTGCGGGAGAAAGCTGCCTGCTGCTGCAAAGTATGCCTTTATCGCATTGCACGCTGGGATATATGTTTCAGTGCTTACACTCGATCGGAATGATTTGTTTTACACAAATTACGAGTTCACATCGAACGGGCAGTTCCCACAGTTCACCCACGGCAACGGAATATTGCATAAAGTGTTCACGATTATGCAGTTAGCGTATATAATCGCCGGTGTGACGATGCTCTTCGTGTCGTTATACAATGAAAAATCAAAGTCGGCAAAAAAGCGCGTACTAATGGTCATATTTGCAGTTATTGCCGAGAGCGCATTTTATGTCGTGCAAATATCTGGCATATTCGCTGAAATAACACAGGTCTATGACATCACTATGATCGGATATTCCATAGGCACGATATTTATGTTTGTGGCAATATTCCGCTGTGATCTTCTCGGAACGAGCGAGATCGCGCGGGAATTTATGATAGACAGGCTTTCAGAGGGCATAGTCGCGGTAGATAATGATGGCATTGTGCGGTATTTCAATGAGCCTGCAAAGCGGCTCTGTCCGGAGCTGAAAATGTTGTCGGAAAAGATACCGCCCGAAGTCATAAATGCCGTCCGTGACAGCGAAAATATCACGCTTGACGAACATATCTACAAGGTGGAGCAGAACCCGCTGATGCGCGGCGGAGAGAGCTTCGGGACATTGTATGCGCTTGTTGATGAAACTGAGCATATCCGGTATATGCAGGAGCTTGAAAAGCAGAAAAGTCGTGCCGACAGCGCAAATCAGGCAAAAAGCGCATTTCTTGCGAATATGTCTCATGATATCCGCACTCCGATCAACGCAGTGCTGGGAATGAACGAGATGATACTTCGTGAGTGCGACGACAGCGATATTCTGGGATACTCCGAGAAAATACGCAGTTCGGGAAATACGTTGCTCGGGCTGATAAACGACATTCTCGATTTCTCTAAGATCGAAGCCGGAAAGCTTGACATAATCCCTGTAGATTACGACCTTACCTCGGTACTCAACGACCTTGTGAGCATGATACAGCTTCGCGCCGAAGCAAAGGGACTTACGCTTGAAACAAGGTTTGACGGGAATATACCGAAGCTGCTGCACGGTGACGAGATACGAATAAAGCAGATAGTCACCAACATTCTCACAAATGCAGTAAAATACACTGAAAAAGGTTCGGTGACATTTGCGCTGACCTACGAAAAGCTCTCGGAAGAGTCCATACTGCTGAAAGTCAGCGTTTCAGACACGGGTATAGGAATAAAGCAGGAGGATATCCCGAAGCTGTTCTCGGCATTCGACCGGATAGAGGAAGAGCGCAATCGCAGCATTGAAGGGACCGGTCTCGGAATGAGCATAACGCAGCGGCTCCTCGCAATGATGGGCAGCAGACTTGAGGTTGCCAGCGAATACGGAAAGGGTTCTGAGTTCTCGTTTGCCATAGAGCAGAAGGTTATCAGTTATGAGCCTGTTGGTGACTTTGAGGAAGCTCTGCGCCGTTCCATTTCAAACCGTAAGAAGTACCGCGAAAAGTTCACGGCTCCCGACGCACATATTCTCGTTGTCGATGATACGCCGATGAATCTTGAAGTGTTTGTGAACCTGCTGAAAAAGACACTTGTGCGGATAGACACCGCTGCAAGCGGTTCGGAATGTATCGCGCTCGCGGCAAAGAAAAAATACGATGTTATTTTCCTCGACCACATGATGCCGGACAAGAACGGCATCGAAACGCTGAAAGAGCTGAGGGCATTGAGTGACAGTCCCAACGCCGATACCCCGGCAATATGTCTCACCGCGAACGCTGTATCCGGAGCGCGAGAAAAATATCTGAACGCCGGATTTGACGACTATCTGACGAAGCCCGTCGAGCCGGAAAAGTTAGAGGATATGCTGATAAAATATCTGCCCGAGGAGAAGCTGCAGGCTGCCGCGGACAATGATGCCGCCGGGAAGCAGTCCGCCATTCCGGACTGTGTACTCTCAGCAGATGAGATAAACGTGAAGCATGGGATCAGGCACTGCGGCGACGAGGACATCTATCTCGAAACGCTTATGACATACGCGGAGTCGCTGGGTGACAATGCCGACAGTGCGGATGCTTTCCTGCGCTGCGGCGATATCGAGAATTTCACCATAAAGGTACACGCGATGAAAAGCACCTCCCGTATGGTAGGCGCACTGCGGCTCGGCGACCTCGCGGAAAACCTTGAAGCTGCCGGACATATCAGTGACACGGCATTTATCACCGCGCACATTGACGAATTTCTGGCACGGTGCAGACGGCTTGCTGAGCAGCTTTCGCCTCTTCTGAAAGGTGACGGTCTGCCGCTGATACCGGACGATGAACTGCACGAAGCGTTCACGCTGATACAGGAATATCTGTCTGTCTCCGATCATGACAGTGCTCTGCAGATAGTTGACGAACTGCGGAAATACAGCTGCCCTGAGGATGAGAAACAGCGCTGTGAG
>CAMVBT010000325.1 GCA_947165805.1 uncultured Clostridia bacterium | reverse complement strand
GCTCGAGGAAGCGGACACAGCGGACGGTCTCAGGAGCTATTCCTGCGTCTACGCGCCCAATGATACGGGACTGCATCATTATTATTTCTCGCTGCTCATAAACCACAACCGTCACTATATCAAGAGGAACGGAGCGAGCGAGGGCGTCATCGACAACGGCGACCTGTTCCAGCTCACGGCCTATGAGGCGAGAATGACCACCCCGGAATGGATAAAAGGTGGCATCATGTATCAGATATTCCCGGACAGATTCGCGAAGAGCGGAGAGCCGCATGATAACATACCTTATGACAGGAAGATACACACAGACTGGAACGATATGCCCGACTGGCGTCCCGACAGCCGCGGCAATATCACGAACAACGACTACTTCGGCGGAGACCTGAAGGGCATAGAGCAGAAGCTCGGTTATCTTGCGGATCTCGGAGTGACGGTGATATACCTGAACCCCATTTTCTAGTCACATGAGAACCACCGTTACTGCACCGCCGACTATTCAAAGATCGACCCGCTGCTCGGCACCGAGGAGGATTTCGTACACCTGTGCGCGGCGGCGAAGGAAAAGGGCATAAGGATAATCCTCGACGGCGTTTTCTCGCATACCGGCGCCGATTCGATATACTTCAACAAGACAGGCCGCTACGGAGAGAGCACAGGCGCGTTCCGCGACCCGGAAAGCCCGTACAGGGAGTGGTACAGCTTCTCGCACTACCCGGATGTCTATGAGTCGTGGTGGGGCATAACAACGCTGCCGAACGTAAACGAGAATAACCCCGCTTATACGCAGTACATCTGCGGCGAGGGAGGCATCTTGCAGAAATGGATAGACCTCGGAGCCGCGGGCTGGCGTCTCGACGTAGCCGACGAGCTCCCCGACGAGTTCATCGACAATCTCAACAAGTCCGTGAAGTCCAAGGGCGGGGACAAGGTGATATACGGCGAGGTCTGGGAGGACGCGACCAACAAGGAGAGCTACGGAGTGCGCCGCCGCTATCTCATAGGCGGCCAGCTCGACAGCGTTATGAACTACCCGTTCAAGGAGGCTATACTCAACTACATCAAGGGCGGTGACCCGAGGATACTCACGGACGGAGTTATGACGATAGTGGATCATTATCCCAAGCCCTCGGTCGATGTGCTCATGAACTTCCTCTCGACACACGACACCGAGCGCGCCATAACGAGGCTCGCCGGGGACGACGTGGGCTGGAACGGCCGCGAGTGGCAGTCGCAGCACGAGCTGACCTATGAACAGTACGCCTACGGCATAGTGCTGATGAAGTGCGCTATGGTGCTGCAGTTCTTCCTGCCCGGTGTGCCGTGCGTATATTACGCGGACGAGGCAGGCAAGGAAGGCTACAAGGACCCGTTCAACCGCGGTACCTATCCGTGGGGAGCGGAGAACGGCGATCTTATCGCGTTCACCCGCGAACTCGGCAGGATAAGGCGCGCGAACGGAGTGTTCGCGAAGGGAACGATACGCTTTATCGACGTGACGGGGGAGTACGCGGTATTCGAGCGCGAGGACAAGGCTCTCGGCGAGAAGGCTGTGATAATACTCAACCGCTCGAAGAAGAAGCTCTCGAGAGCCGTTTCCGCGCTGACTGAGGGAGCCGCTTCGTATGAGATAGTCCGCGGTATCGTCACCGACGGTATGCTCGGAACAGAGCCCTTCGATTATTCCGTTATATTTGCAAAGCTGTAAAACGAATAAGGCGGCCGGTCGCGCACCGACCGCTTTTTTTGTGCGGAGAACGTATGCTTTTGCAGAAATTTATGTCAAACTATTGCAATAGAGCAGCTTTTGTGATATAATTAATTAAATATGTAAAGTGAGATATTGTTGCATATACGAAAAAACGGAGGAAGATCATCTATGAGAACAGCATTCACAACAGCGGACATTCTTCTGCCCGAAAAGGCGGATATGAAGAAATGGGCGGTAGACGCCTGCGACCAGTATACGGGCGAACCCGAATACTGGGCAAGGGTGGAGAAGAAGGTCGGCGACGCGCCCTCGACACTGAACCTGATACTGCCGGAGGTCTATCTTGACGAAGCGGATGTTGACAAGCGCATCGACAGGATACACCAGAGTATGGATAATATGCTTGACAGCGGCTTTTTCAAGGAATACCGCGACGCGCTGATATATGTTGAGCGCGTACAGTCGGACGGAATGGTGCGCAAGGGCATAGTAGGCGCCCTCGATCTCGAGGAATACGACTACCGCAAGGGAAGCACATCGTCCGTAAGAGCTACCGAGGCGACCGTGCCCGAGCGCATACCGCCCCGCCTGAAAGTCCGCATGGGCGCGAAGATAGAGCTCCCTCACGTTATGGTGCTCATAGACGACAAACACATGACGGTCATCGAGCCCTGCAAGAGGATAAAGGATACCGAGGACCCGATATACGACACCGCGCTTATGGAGGGCGGCGGCAGGATAAAGGGCTGGCTTCTCGACGACGAGGCAAAGAACAGGGTGTTCAACGCTCTCTATCAGCTCGGTGACAATGACGCGTTCAACAAGAAATATCATATAAGCGGCTATCCTACGCTGCTCTACGCCGTAGGCGACGGAAACCACTCGCTTGCGACCGCGAAGGAATACTACAACAGGCTGAAAGCCGCGAATCCCGGCAAGGACCTTTCGGATCACCCCGCGAGATACGCGCTTGTCGAGATAGTGAATCTGCACAGCCCCGCGCTGCGCTTTGAAGCTATACAGCGCATCGTTACGGGAGTTGACCCCGAAAAGTTTATGGCGGAGGCAAAGGAAAGACTGAAACTCGACCATGACAAGCTCTCGAACCAGAGGCTCATAGCCGTATGGGGCGGCAAGGAAAGGCTCTACTACATACACAACCGCACTTCCGAGCTTTCCGTGGGCAGTCTCCAGGACTACATAGACTGGTATATCGCGGGCAACGGCGGCAAGGTGGATTATATCCACGGCGCCGATATA
>CAMVBT010000324.1 GCA_947165805.1 uncultured Clostridia bacterium | reverse complement strand
CTCCTTTATCTGATCTGACCGTTGCCGCTTATCAGATATTTATATGTGGTGAGCTCCCGGAGCCCCATGGGGCCTCTCGCATGGAGCTTCTGCGTGGATATGCCTATCTCGGCGCCGAGCCCGAACTCGAAACCGTCGGTGAAGCGCGTGCTGGCATTGACATACACAGCCGCAGCGTCCACGCATCTGCGGAACTTCTCGGCATTGTCGAGATTTATGGTGACTATGCACTCGCTGTGCTTCGTGCCGTAGCGGTTGATGTGCTCTATCGCTTCATCGAGGCTGTTCACGGTCTTTACCGAGAGAACATAGTCGTTGAACTCGGTGGCATAATCCTCCTCGGTGGCGGGACGCTCGGTCTTCATGAACTTCGCGCAGGTCTCGTCGCCGTAGATGCGGACCCTGCCGTTCCACTTCTTCTCCAGAGCGGTGTAGAACTGCTCCGCCACGTCCTTGTGGACGAGCACGGTCTCGATAGCGTTGCAGACGCTCGGACGCTGGGTCTTCGCGTTGTCGGTGATGTTCACCGCCATATCTATATCTGCGAAACGGTCAACGTAAACGTGGCAGTTGCCCTCACCGGTCTGTATCACGGGTATGGTGGCATTCTGCTTTACCGAGCGTATCAGTCCTCCGCCTCCGCGCGGTATGAGGACATCAATGTACCTGTCTGCCTTCATCAGCTCGCCCGCAACAGCCCTCGACGTATCAACGACCAGCTGCACCGCGTCCTCGGGGAGTCCCGCCTTCGCTATGGCCCCGCGCATTATGCCGACAAGGCACTTGTTCGAGTAGATGGCGTCGCTGCCGCCGCGCAGTATGCAGACGTTGCCCGATTTCAGGCACAGCACCGCCGCGTCGACGGTCACGTTCGGCCTCGACTCGAAGATTATGCCGATCACGCCCAGCGGCACGCGCACTTTCTCAACTTTCAGGCCGTTGGGCAGCTCCTCGCCGCCGATGACCTCGCCTATCGGGTCCTTCAGAGCCGCCACCTGACGCACGCCCTCGCTCATGCCGCTTATGCGGGCTTCCGTGAGGGTGAGCCTGTCGATCATGGCTTCGGACATACCGTTTGCGCGGGCGTTTTCGATATCACGCTTGTTTTCCTTTATTATCGTTTCCGCGGCAGCGTCCAGAGCAGCCGCGATGTTCGCAAGGGCTTCGTTCTTCTGCTTCATTCCTGCCAGCGACATTGCGGCGCCTGCCTTTTTTGCCGCTGTTCCGAGTTCGTCTATATAGCTCATATCATTATTCTCCTTTTTCAGCCGAGGTCAAAGACCGTACATTTCGCCGATCCGTCAAATATCTTATACAGGTTCTCGGGATCGTCGCCGTTGATTATCACTGTCGGTATATGGTTCTCCCCCGCGATCATCGCGGCTTCGAGCTTGGTTATCATGCCGCCGCTCGCGAGCTCGCTGCCCTTCTGCCTTGTCGAGTTTATCAGCTCGTCGGTCAGCTTTGTGACTACCGGGATATGCTTTGCGTTCGGGTCGCTGGGGTTCATGTCGTACAGCCCGTCAACGTCGGTGAGTATGACCAGCAGGTCCGCCTCGCAGAGCTGTGCCATTACAGCCGACAGCGTGTCGTTCTCGTCGAAGTCCAGCTGATCTATGGATACGGTATCGTTCGCGTTGATTATAGGTACTATGTTCATCTCCAGCAGCCGGTGCAGCGTATTGAACGCGTTCTCATGCCTTGTCTTGTTGCTTATGACATCACGGGTCACAAGGAGCTGCGCCACAGTGTGGTTGTATCTCGAGAATTCCCGGTCGTAGATGTTCATCAGTTCGCACTGCCCGATAGCCGCGCAGGCCTGCTTCGTAGGTATGTCGGAAGGCCGCTTCGTAAGTCCCGCTCTGCCCACGCCTATGCCGATAGCTCCCGATGTGACGAAGATTATGTCCCTGCCCTCGTTCTTGAGATCGGACATCACCTCTATCAGCTTGCGCACACGCCTCAGGTTCAGATTGCCTGTCTTATAGCACAGGGTCGATGTGCCGACTTTTATCACGACCCGCTTTGCGTTCTGTACTTTATCCATATCCGTGCCTTTCATATTTTTACATATTTATTTTATTATATCAAAAAACAACACCAATTGCAATACCATATTCGTGTTTTTTTCGTCGGAAAAAACCTCCGAAAAAAATTTTTGACCGATTTGACGATTTTTGTTGACAAACCGGAAATTTTATTGTATAATAATATGCGGAGTCATAAGGCAATGCTTGCCCGGTTACGGAAAGGGGAACGTCATGGCTGTTGTCAATACAATGGAAAATGTAGTTGATCTCGCTCTGAGCGAGCTTCTGAAGGACGATATCGAGTGCTGCACCTGCGAGCACTGCATGAACGATATGAAGTGCCTTGCCCTCAACGCTCTTCCGCCCAAATATGTCAGCTCCGAGCGCGGCGAGCTTTTCTCCAAGATAAACAACACCATGGCTCAGCAGCGTTCCATTGATATCCGTGTCGCTTGTATAAACGCCATAGAATTCGTCAAGGGTCACCCTCACCACAGGCTCGATTGAGCTCCGTGACCTGACAGGTATGGTCTTCGGCGGGAGCGGATATTCTGCGCGGTGCCGTTATACGCGGGTGTGGCGGAATTGGCAGACGCGTCGGATTTAGGTTCCGATGGGCTTCCCGTGCAGGTTCAAGTCCTGTCACCCGCACCAGCGCGGTACCCGCGCTGTCAATCCGTATGTTACTTATCAGCAAGGGGTAGATTCTCTGCCTCGCTGCCCGGAGTAACTGCTAAGGCATCAGACGATGAGCCGCCGCTCCCGATCCGTATGTTACTCGCCGGAAAGGGCAGCTTTACTGCCTCGCAGGCGCGGTACCCGCGCGGTCGATCCGTATGTTACTTTTCTGAAATTGGCAGTTTCTCTGCCTCGCAGCCGTTATTTTCATCTTTTTAAAGCAGTTCCCGAAAACAGTGTTTTCTATTTATGGGGTATTAGCGCAGTTGGGGGCGCACCACACTGG
>CAMVBT010000323.1 GCA_947165805.1 uncultured Clostridia bacterium | reverse complement strand
GTAAATGTAGTCCACCGTTCTGCGAATGTGCAGTGACACGCTGTTTTCCTTTCGTATCTCCGCCATACGCTCCGCGAAGTCGAGCATCATCGTTTCGGTGAGGTCGATGAGCTCCTGCGGCTCGCGGCATTTGTCGCCCCTGCGGATATAGATGTCGCTCAGTGTATAGGCGACATTATGCTTCATGCCTCCGTCGATGCAGACGCGCGCGATTATCCCGACACCTATAGCGAAGTGGTACTGATTGTTGCGGAGCAGACTGTCCGACAGCATACCTTTGCCTTCGTAGTAATGCGCCTTGATCTCAATGAGGTTTTTTTTCACCTTTTCGATGTCGCCGTTCTTTATGTCGTCATATCGCGCGAACTCGCTTCTTATCTCGGTTCGCTTGAAATCCTCCTCCGTCTGGACGAACAGGCGGTAATTGAGCTCTCTGCTTGTATCCATAGGATCACCTCCGGCTGATCCAACTTTACCATATTTCTGACAAAAACGCAATATAATTGATATAATTTTCCGTCAATTGAATGACAACATCGGAAGACCGGAATAATTGCTATCATATTCTTTCTGTCAGGAGCGAAGAATAAGAACGTCCGGCACGGCGGAACAGCCGATCCCGACCTGTGATCTCACCCTTTATTATTTCAGGTACATCACATATATCTGGCAGGGATTAGCCTCATCCCAAAGGGTCGGCAATACTTCCAGCTCCCTGAACCCACAGCTTATGTAAAAAAGATTTGTCCTGTCATAATCCTCATACATTCCCATTTTCACGGTCTTGACCTGCATAAATTCGTAACCGTCAGCCCTCGCGGCTTCTTTTGCCTTATCTGCAAGTTCCCTGCCGACGCCGTTTCTGTGGTATTCCTTCATCACACCCATAACGGCAAGTTCGACCGTGGCATTCCCTGTTTCTTTCAGGCATAAGAATCCTATGGTCTTACCGTCCGCTTCAGCCGCAAGAAACGTCCATTCCGCACAGTCTTTGATAAAACCCTCCCGGCTTTCTTCGACCTCAAACCATTCCGTCAGGTCTTCGAGCACCGTTCTTGCGATCGCTCTTTTTTCATTCGTATCTTTTATCGTTACGACCATTGTTTCTGTTTCCTCTCTTATTTCTGTGTTTCATCGGGATAATCCCAGAATCCGCCGGTATGGAAATTTTCATTTCCCAGCGGCTTTGCCGTCAGTCTGAATATCACGCAGCCGTCCGGACACACAACGGTTTTTGTGTACTTTCCGTCGCCGCCGACTCTGGAAAGATCGCCGCCGCTCCTGACAGCCTCCATCAAGGGATACAACATCATCATTGTCTTTGAACATATCCCGTAGCCCTGCCCATTGACCGGACAGCCGTAGGTGCATTTATAAACATCACCGATCTCTTCACCGTTACGGCAATATCTTTCTGTCTTATCTCCGTGCAGAAAGCCCGTTACTTCCACCGTAAATTCATATTCCTCGTCATACCACTTTTTCATCTCATCCTGCCCTCCATACGAATTATTATCGCACCATATCCTCCCGCCGTTATAGTTAAGTTCAGGCGACTTTTTTATCCCGGCCTGCCGGATGATGTTCACAGCGTTTGTTCTCCGCCGGTGCTTTCTTATTGCTTTTCTGTTATTACATAACATTCATGAACGGCCGCCGCCGTTGCGAAAAAACAAACAAATGCCGCACTGTATTTCAACTCGATAAACGTCAGTGTCAGCGGGAAAACGAACAGCAGCCCTCCGGTCACCTTGTTTATCACGGAATGTACCGATATGAACTCTTTATGCCGGATATAGCCTGCTGCGATATTCGCTGCTTTTATAAGTGCTATGAGAGCTGTCCATATACAGAGCCGGAACGGAACGTCCAGCACAGGCAGCAGCTTTATCAGGCATACCGCCGCAAACACGATGTCCGCGGCAGTGTCCAGCTTTGCGCCGAACTCGCTGACGGTATCCGTTTTCCTCGCCACAGCACCGTCGATCATATCCGATAGTCCGGCAGCTATATACAGCGCATAAAACACCGGCGATAATGCCGGACAGAACAGCAGGGCGGCGCTGAGCACCATTCTGATCCCGGTTATGATATTGGCCATTTTGCTTGTGTCTTTCGCCATACCGTTCTCCCTCACAACAAACAGTGACCGCTCGTTCTCTTACATTATAGCAAACGAGCGGTCACTTGTCAACAGGTCCCGGGGATATTTTATATAATTTATGGATAAAGGCCGCAGCCTTCTCATGTACAATATGAAAAAACGATCACCTCGGCTCCTCGCCTTTCAGCTCACGCTTATTATTGTACATCATCTCGTCCGCGCGGTCGAACACTTCCGACACTTTATGGTCGTTCAGCGGGTCAAAAGCCGACATACCCGACGCTATGACCGGCTTTCCCTTTACATTCCGGTTCAGGAGCACCTGCTTGCGCAGTTTTTCAAACAGGGGACCTTTGAACGCGTAATCCCCGCCGCGAACGAATGCCACAAACTCGTCGCCGCCGATACGGAACACGGGGCTGTGAACGAAAATATGACATATCAGATCGGCGCAGGCACGGATATATTCATCGCCCGCCTGATGTCCCTCGGTATCGTTTATCTGTTTCAGCCCGTTTATATCGCAGACGACAATCGCAAACGTAAGATAGTCGAGCCCATTGTCGATATTGCTCTGAACGGAGCTTATAAGTTCGAGATACGCGGTCTTGTTCTTGGTCCCGGTCAGCTCGTCGCGCCGCGCAAGCTCCTTTTCCAGATTGAGAGCCTTGATGCGGTCTTTTTCCTTCTGTATCTCCTCGTCAATGTTCTCGAAGCATACAAGGATATATCCCTTATCGCCGGTGCACGCCGCGACAGCTCTCATATACTGCACTGCGCCGTCGGAGATCATACGGTAGTCGATGCTGTACTTCCTGCCTCTCCCGAGCTGACTTATGATGTTTTCGCGGGACAGCGCTTCCATGACCCTGTCCTTGTCATTCGGGTGGACAAACGGCACTATATCGGCACACAGCTTTCCGAAAAA
>CAMVBT010000322.1 GCA_947165805.1 uncultured Clostridia bacterium | reverse complement strand
CCGCACCTGTAGGCGGAAAGTAAGTCGCCTCGCGGAACGAAACTCCGACATAAACAAAAAGTAAAGCGCGGGCGAAAGAAAACGTAAGCCAAAAACTCTGAACTGCGAGGCAGAGAACTGTCAATTATAGAATGTAACAGACGGTTTGGGAGCGGCGGCTCGCCGCCGGGCGAAAGAAAACGTAAGCCAAAAACTAACGGCTGCGAGGCAGAGACCCGTCACTCCCCAAAAAGTAACAGACGGTTTGACAGCGCGGGTACCGCGCCGCCGCCGGGCGAAATAAAACGATAATAAAAACCGCTCCTTCCGGAAAACCGAAAGGAGCAGATAAGTCCGATATGTAATTATTACTTAAGGAACTTGAAATTGCGGATGATAGCGGGTTCCTTTGCCTTGCCGCTGCAAACCTGGAAGAAGCCGATGATCTGGAGAACTTCAAGTATTATACTGAAAATACCCGCAGCGATCGGAACGATTATCGTCCAGAACAGAAGGAACATACATACAATAGTAAGTACCTGCATTACATAGATCTTGAGCCACTGACGAGCGTGGAACGAAGCATAGGGGGAATTCGTGGAGCCGCAGATGAACGAAATGAACAGTCCGATAACACCGGAAAGGTATATGAGCATTGCAACGACCTTGTTCTCGGAAATGTCCTTTGCGGTGAATTCAGCAGTGTGGTCGAAATTGTCAACAGGCTGATACTGCTGCTGGAACTGCTGCTGAGCCTGCTGCTGGAAGTTGGGCTGCTGCTGGAACTGCTGCTGCTGGAACTGCTGCTGGGGAGCTGCCTGAGGTGCTGCTGCAGCCGCAGCCGCTGCTATAGGAGAGCCACAGCTCGTGCAGAAAGCTGTTCCGTCCGGCACCTGGGCGCCGCACTTAGTACAAAATGCCATAATAAAACACTCCTTAAAAATTATTACATTAAAGGGAAAACCCTTTTAATCACTATTATTATATCATCACTTTTCCCTTTTGTCAACCATAAAATGACCCGGAACGGCATTTTTCCGTCCCGGGTATGTGTTACATATTGTTGAGACCGTACTTTTTGAATATTGTCGGCCAGTCCTTGTAGCTTACATCGAGATCGACGTCCGCAAGCTCGCCCTTGTAGTTGATAATTCCGCTCACCTTGCCGGTGAAGGAATACTGCCAGATGTAGTAGCCTCCGTCATAGGTGACCTCGTCGCTCACCTGCGCGAGCCATACCGCGTACTTGTCCAGCTCGGTCATATCAAGGTACTGCTCGATCCACGACTTGTAGGAATACAGCATCGGGAAATAGTTGTTGTCCATAAGTATCGAGAAAAAGGCATCTATCATATTCGTCAGCTTTTTCTTGCCGATCTCACCTTGGAACGTTTCTTCGAGGTCGAGGATAACGGGGTACTGTATCTTATAGCCTTTTATGATATCCACGAAGAAGCGCGCTTCTTCCTCCGCCTCGGCTACCGTAGTCGCGTAGCTGTAGAAGTAAACGCCCACGTCTATGCCGTACTTCTGGGCTTCCTCTATGTTGCGCCGGAAGCTCACATCTTCCGCGAGAGTGTTGTCCTTGCCCGCGCGGCCTCTGCCGGCTCTGATGATGACGAAGTCGATGCCGGAGGCGGCGACCTTCTCCCAGTCGATGTTGTCGCCCTGCGCCCACGACACGTCTATGCCTCTGCGCTCGACATTGGGCTCGTCGATCAGGATATCGACGGTCATATTCTTGTATTCGTACTGCGGACGCCTGTCTATGAACTTACCGCTCTTGGTTACGGTCACGGTCGTGAAGCGGGTGTATGTGGCGGTATCACTGAGCGAGACCTCGCCGCTGATACGGATATTCGCCGCGGCACCGATCGTGAGGTGTCCGTTGAGGTCGAGCACACCGCTCAGAGTCACGGCAGCAATGCCGCGCAGCTCGATATCGCTCTTTTCGGTGCCTATGATCTTGCCGCTTATCTTGGTATCGCTGCTTTTATAGAGGCTGAATTTGTTTTTGACGTAGATATTCGAGCTCGTATAGAATTTCGCCTCGGAGGAGCTTTCAAACACGCCGCGGTTATAGACCGTAATATTTCCGGAAACATTCAGCTTACCGTTCACGGAGGACTGCAGCGAACCGTAGATATTCAGCGCTCCGCCCTTTTTGACGGACAATCTGCCGCTGTTCTTGACCGAGCCGCCTATCGCGACCGCGAGCTCGCCCCTGACGACGACCGCGCCCGACGACATGATGCGAAGCGAACCGCCCTCACGCACACTTAGCTTTGCGGTCTCCGGTATAGTGACATTCTTCCGTATCTTTATGTCCTCGGTCACGAAATATGTACGCCCTGCTTCAAGCGCGGAACTGCCGTCCCAGATATAGACCTCTCCGGCGCTTGCTTTAAAGGTGAAAAGCGCAAGTATTATCGCCGCGCACAGCAGGAACGCTGTCATTGCCCGCGCGGGTCTTGAAATTGCTGTCATTTTATCTTCCTTTCGGGGAAATAGCTGTCTTTCTCCTATTTTCGCATATTTAAGCCAAAAAGTCAATATTTTTTTCAAATTTCCACATTTTTCGCAAAAATAACGGCTGCATTATCCTTTGATTTATCAACTTTTCAACGGTTGATAATGTGTTGAAAGCCTCGGTTTTCCACAGGTTTTCTCCATTTTCCACAGCAAAAGCCCGCGGGTAAAAAACGGCTAAACTGTTCAAAATTAACTATTTTTTTGAGCCTGCCTCAAATCGACGGGAAAAGTCCTTGACGCTCGGAGCGATTTGGAGTATTATAGACAGTGCGGCAGTCTGCCCTGCCGACATTCACACACAGAAGGACAACAAAATGCACGGAACGGTAATATCGGCCTCAATACTGAATTCGGACCTTTCCGATCTGCGAGCGACAGCCCGCAAAGTTGACGGGAGCGGAGCGGAATGGCTGCACTTCGACGTAATGGACGGCAGCTTCGTGGAGAATATAACATTCGGGAGCTCCGTGCTGAAAGCGGTAAAGCCCTTTTCCGGCGCGTTCTTCGACGTACACCTCATGGT
>CAMVBT010000321.1 GCA_947165805.1 uncultured Clostridia bacterium | reverse complement strand
ATCTGATTTATTTCCGAAACCAAAACCCGCGGTTCTATTAATACAAACGAGGAATTCTTCACCATGGAGCAGCTCGAAAAGATATTCTCGATAGACGGTATCAGCAAGTCCCCCGCCGTGTTCGATTACGATAAGCTGCTGTGGTTCAACAGCCACTATATAAAGGAAATGCCGCTCGATGAGTTCATGGCGAAGGCAAAGCCCTATTATAATGAGGAGCTCGCGGCGTTCGCGGACAACGAGAAGCTTGCAAGGCACGTGCCGACGCGTCTCTCGGTACTCCGCGAGGTGAACGAGAAGGCGGAGTTCGTAAAAGGCTTGCCGGACTACGACACGGCGCGTTTCGTAAACAAGAAGAACAAGACGACGGTCGAGCAGTGCTCGGAGATCATAGAGTACGCGCTCCCGAAGCTCCGCGAAGTCACCGACTGGAGCAACGACGCGCTGTTCGAGCTGCTGAAAGCCATAGCGGACGAAAAGGGCGTCAAGGCGGGAGCCGTGATGTGGGCGATACGCATAGGAGTGTCCGGTCTCGCGGTAACTCCCGGCGGCGCTACCGAACTCATGGAGATACTCGGTAAGGACGAGAGCATAAAGCGCCTTGAAACGAGCCTTGCGAGAATAAAGTGATGTTCACGGACGGCTTGTTCTGGCTGTCGGCCGGAAAATATCTGTCATCGTGGGGGCTCGGCGTTATCCTTACGATCGTGTCGTTCATATTTCACCGCAACAGTCACCCCAAAGCCGCGGCGGCGCTTGCCGTCACGGGATATTTGTCAAAGCTGCCGGTGTATATTATAATATGTATGTTTTTTTCGACGGGTACAAATATTCCGCAGCCGAACCGATCCTGCTGTGGCTGACGACAGCAGCCATTATGACCGCCTCGACGGGATATACGGTACACATGATAAAATTCGCGGTACAAGGCAATAAAAATAAACATGATTCTTCGGAGGAATAAAGGAAATGGGAAAAGATAAAAACAACTTCGTCCCGCACGAAATACCGCGCCCCGAGTGGCCGAAGCGCGCCGTGATAACGGGAGGTATGCCCTACGGCAACAAGACTCTGCACTTCGGACACATCGGCGGAGTTTTCGTGTTCGCGGACGTTTACGCGCGCTTCCTGCGTGACAGGATAGGCAAGGACAACGTAATATTCGTGTCCGGCACGGACTGCTACGGCTCGCCTATCGCGGAGGCTTACAGAAAGCTGACCGTGAACGGCGGCTTTAACGGCGATATCCGCGATTTTGTGCGCGGCAATCACAACGCGCAGAAAAAGACTCTCGACGATTATATGATAAGCCTCGATATTTTCGGAGCGTCGGGACTTGACCGCACAGCCGAGATACACAATGAGGTATCCGACCGTTTTATCCGCGGCCTCTACAATAACGGACACCTGCGCCGCATAAGCACCAAGCAGTTCTACGACGAAAAGGCGGGCTGCTTCTTAAACGGCAGACAGGTCATAGGCAAATGCCCTGTTGACGGCTGCCGCTCGGAGAAGGCCTACGCCGACGAGTGCGATCTCGGGCACCAGTATATGCCCGAGAACCTTATCGACCCCAAGAGCACCATAACCGGCGAGACCCCGATAATGAAGGACGTTTACAACTGGTACTTCGACCTGCCCGCGTACAATGAGCTGATGAAGGAGTATATCGCGCGCATACAGAAGCAGAAGAACGTCCGTCCTCTCGTCACAAGAACGATAGACGAGTTCCTCAAAGACCCCGTTATCTACATCAAGAACGAATATCTTGACAAGTATAACGAGCTCAGAGCGCAGATGCCGGAGCACGAATTCATCGAGGAGCCGAAAAAGCCCTCGTTCACCGTAAAATTCACCGAGCTCGACGAAATGAACAAGGCTTGCGAGGTGCTTTCCGCGAACGGAGTGCGCTTCCGCACGGGCAAGACTCTCGTTCCGTTCAGACTTACGGGCAACATCGAGTGGGGAGTTCCCTCGCCGGTGCTTGAAGGTGAAGAACCACAGACTGTATGGGTATGGCCGGAATCGCTGTGGGCTCCGATCTCGTTCACCGAGGCGGTGCTGGAGAAGCGCGGCAGGTCCCGTGAGGAATGGTGCAGCAAGGACGCCGAGGTCTATCAGTTCATCGGCGCGGACAACATCTACTTCTACGGAGTTGCGGAAATGGCTATGTTCATGGCGCAGCAGGGCAGGGACGGCAACGTTTCCGACCCGCCGGACGGCGAATTGCAGCTTCCGATACTATGCGCGAACAATCATATACTGTTCCTCAACGCGAAGGCCTCCAGCTCGAGCGATATCAAGCCTCCCATGGCGGACGAGCTGCTTGACTACTACACGCCCGAGCAGCTTCGTATGCACTTCCTCGGTCTCGCGCTCGGTCAGCGCAGTGTCAGCTTCAACCCGAAGCCCCTCGACCCGACGATAAAGCCCGACAGCGACGAGGCGGATCAGCCCGATCCGGTCGTAAAGGACGGTTTCCTGCTCTCAAATGTTTTCAATCGTATAATCCGCACCTGCTTCTACACGACGCAGAAGTATTACGACGGTATGATGCCCGTGGGAGATATTGACGAGCAGGTGCTTGCGGACGCGAAGAAGGCGGTGCTCGATTTTGAGCGCTTCATGTACAGATTCGAGTTCCACCAGTGCACATACGTTCTCGACAGCTATATCCGCAAGGCGAGCAAGTATATGGTCAAGAACCTCGGCGACGCGGACAAGAACGAGGACGACGAGCTCCGCAGAAAGACGCTCATCAACGTATTTCACATGATACGCACCGCGGCGGTGCTCCTGCACCCCATGGCGCCCAAGGGCACCGAAATGATACTTGAGTATTTGCAGCTCGATGACAGCTTCTGGAGCTGGGATAAGATATTCGACCCGATCAGTGCGTTCACAGGCGGCAAAGACAGCAAACTGAAGTTCCTCGAACCCCGCGTGGACTTCTTCACCCGCCACCCCAGCCAGTTCGACCAACCCGAAGAGTAGTCGCTCCGCTCGAGAACGGGAACAAGAAGTCGCTCCGCTTGAGTTGCCTCCGGCGGCCAG
>CAMVBT010000320.1 GCA_947165805.1 uncultured Clostridia bacterium | reverse complement strand
ATTGACGGCTGGTCGTATTGATATGCAATTTCTATCCCCCAACTGTTATAAACATGCGCAGATAAGACGAACAGACAGATATTCCTCACCGGCCACGGCGAATACGACCGCGATACCCTCAAAAACGAATATATCCGCGATATGGGCAAGGGACTCGACGACGTCGATCTTCCCTACGGGTACTTCCCCGACGACGATCCGACAAAGACTCCGCCGTTCGTCTGGCGCACCGCCGCAAGCCTGCTGTACTCCAACTGGCTCAACTTCTGCGTATATCAGGAGACACCGTTCGATCTCACAAAAATGAAACCGCTTCAGATAAATAAACGCTCCCCGAAATGAGGAGCGTTTTTCTTTTCAGTTCTTGACCACCGCTATCTTGATATCCCCGAACGAGAAGCTCAGGTTTATCGCGATGCCGTTGTCGGGAATGTTTATCATCATCTTTTCTTCGGAGACCTGCGGCGTAAGATCAAGCTCGAGACTGCGTTCGTTCGACATATTCACCGCGAACAGGCCGTTCTGCAGGTTCAGAAGCTCGCAGACACACGCCTTGGTGTAGCCGTCCGTCTCGTTCAGATCCTCACCCGCGTAGCGCGCCGCTATGCCTATGAAGCCGCTTTCGGTGCCGCCTATCACGACTGTCGCCGACATATCACCCGTTATCTCCTGCCGGCAGGCGTAGTTCATCGAGACCGTGACTCCCCGCTGTACCTCCCCGAGCGAGAAATCGTCGCCGAGGAACCTTATCAGATTGCGGATAAACAGCAGTATGTAGTCGGAATAGAATTCCTTGTCCTTCATCTTGTCGATGCCGAGAATGTACAGCATCTCTTTCTCCATGTCGGTGTCGGTGACCGTGCCGCTCACGGAGGAGCCGCGCTTGTAGGCGTTCAGAGCTTCCTCGAACTGTCCGTGCGTCATGAACCCGAAGTCTATCAGCGCCTGTCCGAGCACAAGGTTCGAGTCCTTCTGCCTTGCGAGCAGATCTACCACCTGCTCCTCGGTAAGAAAGCCCTTGCTCACCGCGATCTCGCCGAAGCGCTTGTCGGCGGCGTGCTGTGCCTCATGCACCTCCTCGACCTGCGCGGCCGTCATATAGCCCGCGTCTATCGCCACCGCGCCGAGCTTTGCCTTTATTCGGGTCATAGCCGTGAGAGCCGCGTGCAGCTCGTCCGCGTCCACTATACCCTTATTCAGCAGATAATGTCCGAATAGCTGTGTATACATACGCTTCCCTCCGTCAACCCTTCATCATAAGATTTATGATCTTTATTACGTCTTCTTCCTTAACGGGCTTCTGCAGAAACTCGAAAGCGCCGGCTTTTATCGCGTTTATCAGGTTTTTCTGCGTACCCAAGGTAGATGCCATTACAACACGGGCGTCGGGGTCGGCTTCCTTTATCTCCCGGAGCGCGTCTATACCCGTTTTCTTAGGCATGACTATATCCATGAAAACAAGGTCGGGTCTGTGACGGCGGTACATTTCGACTGCCATTTCCCCGTCCTCGGCAAATATTGTTTCTGTTACACCTATCTTCTTCATCGTTTCAGCGAGTTTTTTTCTGATTAGCGGAGAATCGTCGCATATCAGAACTGTTATTTCCGATATTTTCATATTATTGATCCCTTTCTGCCCGACTTTCTGATGCATTGGAAACAATACACATTAACATTATACATCTATTTCGTCAAAAAAACAATAATTTTTCAATGATTTTGTTCTGTTTTCGTTAAAAACGTCATATTTCACAAATAAACCGCGGCTATTTCAGCAAAAGCATTAAACGGAGTAAAAGACTAAAGGCAGAAAAAACGAACGGGAACTATGTTCAATCAGAAGGGATTAACGGCTGCGAGGCAGAAAAAACCGCCTGTCACAAAAGTAACAGACGGTCTGGGTGCGGCGGTTCGCCGGTGGCGGAAGCGGTGGGATTCGAACCCACGAGCCCGTGAAGGCTACCTGATTTCGAGTCAGGCCCGTTATGACCACTTCGATACGCTTCCAAAAATATTACTTGTATATTATACTACATTCGTTCTGATTTGTCAATACGGAAAAACAATTTTTTATAAATGCTCTTTTTATAACAAAAACTGCTCCTTTTGAAAGAAGCAGTTTTCTTATTATCCTGACTTATCACTCCGGGATAGTCTGCGGTATATAAGCGGCAGATGTCGTGGACTGCGTGTACATCACTACTACATCTTCCTGCCGCGTTTCCTCGCCGTATTCATCGACGCGGGAAGTCTGCGGCGCAAATTCGTAGGTCACGACAAACGGCTCCTGCTCCCATACTCCGAGCGCTTCGGCGAGCTGCTGTATGCGGGCGCTGCCGACCTCGAACATATCCGCGTGCTCCATGATGTTCGTTATCATCATTCCCGTGTCCGTGAACCATATCGCCTTGTACTGTATGCCCGCCGACTCGCTGCTCACGGAGATCGTGAACAGTGTGCGGTACTCCGGAAAGCTGTCCTCGGTTCGACCCGGAAGGTCTCTGCACTCATCGAGGAACTTCTTTATTATCTCCGTCTTTTCGGCATCGACCGGCATCGGGTCATACTGCAACAGCGTGTTCCCGCTGAACTGCGGCGAGAGCTGTATCATGTCGAACGTGCCGCTGTCCGCGAGATCGAGCGCGTCCATGAGCGCGCCGAGATCCTTCGCCCGATAGTCGCAATTCCGGAATGAGCAGTATTCGTCCGTACCCTCAAATCTCACGGCGACCGCCGCCTCCGGGAGCACGTCCTTTATCGCGTACACTTCGGCATTGATATAGAAATCCTGCTGTGAGAACTCTTCCCGGGTGCTCATCGTTACATCGTACAGCTTCTCGCCCATGGAGCTCTCCGGTATTATCCCCGCGCCGCCCATTATTCTGAAGCCGCGGTAGGTGTCTTCGCCGTGTGTGAACTCGCGGAATTTGACAAAAGCGGGCATATCCTCCCAGCCTACCTGATACCCCGTGTCCGGATCGAGCTCCATGCTGTATGTCTCGGGTATCGCTGTCGCGGCGAATGCCAGTGCGGCCATGGCCATGGCCCTATACG
>CAMVBT010000319.1 GCA_947165805.1 uncultured Clostridia bacterium | reverse complement strand
TCCGGGGCAGAGCCCCGGGCTCAAGCGAAGCGACTTCTTGAGCGAAGCGACTACTCGAGCGCAAGCGACTACTCGAGCGCAAGCGACTACCCGAGCGAAGCGACTACCCGAGCGCAAGCGACTAAACCGCAGCGGCGGCTTTTTCGGCGGCGAGGCCTGCGCGGTAGAGGGTCATATAGGCTCTGATACCGTCGATGTCGGACTGAGCGGGAGATACGGTGCTGCCCTGCATACCGGCGAATACCTTGTCGTTCAGGAACGCGGCAAGGGTCTCGGCTCTGTCGGTGCGCGCCATATACGACGCGAGGAGAGCTATGCCCCATGCTCCGCCTTCACCGGCGGACTTCATCAGCGTGATGTCGGCTCCGAGTGCCGCGGCAAGTACGTTCTGGCTCGGGACGGGGGTCTTGAACAGTCCGCCGTGAGCATAGATGCGCTCCAATGCTATCTTTTCCTCGTCTGTGAGGATATCCATGCCTATTTTCAGCGTGGCTACCGTCGAATATACGAGGCTGCGCATAAGATTCTCAATACTGAATCTGCTGTCCGGACTGCGGAATACGAGGGGCTTGCCGCTCTGCGTTCCGGTCACGGGCTCGCCCGCGTAATAGTTATACGCTATGACGCCGCCGCAGTCGGGGTCGCCGTTAGCCGCAAGGCTGTACAGCAGATCGTATTGCTTTCCCTTCGGGAGCCCGCTGCCCGCCGCGGTGAGAAGACCGCCGAACATATTTACCCAAGCGTCAAGATCGGTCGTGCAGCTGTTGCAGTGTACCATTGCCACCGGAGCTCCGTCAGGCGTAGTCACCACGTCTATCTCACGGTGTACCGACGCAAGGTTCTTTTCAAGCACTATCATCGCGAATATCGACGTACCCGCGGAAACATTTCCTGTCTTCGGCGCAATGCTGTTCGTTGCAGCCATGCCGGTCTGCGCGTCGCCCTCGGGCGGGCAGAAAGGTACTCCCGCGCCGAACACGCCCGTCGGGTCGAGGAGCTTCGCGCCCTCGGCGGTGAGCTTTCCGGCGCACTCGCCTACGGGTACTATCGCGGGCAGTATGTCCGCGAGCTTCGCCGTGAACGCCGTGCCTTCCGTCAGCTCGCCGAAACGCTTCATCATCTGCGCGTCGTAGCCCTTTGCCGCCGGGTCTATCGGGAACATTCCCGACGCGTCGCCCACGCCGATGACCTTTTCGCCTGTCAGCAGCCAGTGAACATATCCCGCAAGCGTCGTGAAAAACGCTATGCTGCCGATATGCGGCTCATTGTTCAGTATCGCCTGATACAGATGCGCGATGCTCCAGCGCTGCGGGATATTGAAGCCGAACGCATCGGTCAGCTTATCCGCCGCTTCTTCGGTCATGGTGTTGCGCCATGTGCGGAACGGCACAAGCAGCTCCCCGTCCCTGTCGAACGCGAGATAGCCGTGCATCATAGCCGAGATGCCGAATCCCGCCGCTGTCGTGAGCTTCACGCCGTACTGCTTCTCTACATTGTTCATCAGATCGGCAAAGCAGGTGCGCAGGCCTTCCTTCACCTTATCGAGCGAGTATGTCCATACGCCGTCGGCAAGCTCGTTCTGCCAGTCGAAGACGCCGGAGGCGAGCGGCGCGTTGTCGCTCCCGACAAGCACCGCCTTTATTCTGGTCGAACCGAATTCTATGCCTATGACGGCCTTTCCGTCACGAATATCATTCACACCGTTCATTCGGATGCCCCTTTCTTCTTTTCGGGTCCCTCTGCGGGCGCAGACTCCGCACTCGCACTGTTCTTCTTCTTGCGGCTCGCTATGATGACGCTCTGTACCACAAGGAATATGCAGAGCATTGCCGCTATGGTGATGCCCGTCCACCATGCCTGATCGAGACCTACGGAGGAAACGATGCTCTGTATCGTCGCGAGAGACATCGCGCCGAACAGCGTACCGATGATGTTTCCGACGCCGCCCGTCAGCATAGTGCCGCCGATGATCGACGAGGCTATCGCGTTCATCTCAGCGCCCATCGCGTGCGACGGAGCACCGGAGCCGACGTGCAGGAAGTACACGAATCCGCCCACGCCCGCGAGAAGTCCGCAGATAACGTATGAGAGGAATGTCGTCTTCTTGACGTTGATACCGAGCATGAGCGCACTCTGCTTGTTGCCGCCTACCGCGTAGAAGTTGCGTCCTGTCCTCGTCCACTTGAGGATAACGAACAGAGCCGCCACTACGAGCAGCGCCACAACGACGCCGATCTCGACATAGGCGTCAACATAGATGCCCTTCTTGTTCACGGAACCGAGGAGCGGTATGATGAGCCTTGTTTCTTTCAGGGATACGAAGCTCTCGTTCACAACGTTGAACGGGTTGGTGTGTACTATCGTCGTCATGCCGCGCGCGAAGAACATTCCCGCGAGCGTCACTATGAACGGCTGGATATCAAGATATGCGATAAGGAAGCCCTGTACAAGTCCGAACGCGAGACCTATGCCGAGCGCGAGAAGTATAGCAACAAATACATTTCCGCCCGCTTCATCGAGATAGACCGCGCAGCTCATGCATACCAGAGCCGTTACGCCGCCGACGGAGATGTCGATGCCGCCGGTTATCATTACGAGCGTCATACCGCACGAAAGAATTATCAGAGCAGCGTTGGCGTTCATCAGGTTGAACAGTGTCTGTGGCTTCAGGAAGCCCTCCTGCAGGAATATGACCGCGCACAGGTACATTGCGAAGAATACGCAGACGGTTATAGTCGTGAGGAGGTTGGTATCGGTCATGCCGCCGAGGAAGCCCTTGCGGCTGCCCGCTGTTTTAAGCTGTGTCATTTCTGTCTCCCCTCCTTACGCGCTTTCCGCTGCCGTATGACCCGAAGAGCGCATCTTCTTCATCAGACGGGAGAATTTCTCTCTTACCACCGGCGCGCTCAGAACAACGAGAGCGATAACGACTACCGCCTTGTACGCGGGCAGCGCGGTCGCCTGAACGTCGAACTTATAGAGCGTTGTGGTAAGGAACTGGATTACGTAAGCTCCGACTATCGAAGCCGCCATGTTGAACTTGCCGCCGCTGAGGGAGTTTCCGCCGAGC
>CAMVBT010000318.1 GCA_947165805.1 uncultured Clostridia bacterium | reverse complement strand
GAAAAGCGATACGGGGAAATAGCGGAAAAGCTGTCCGATACCGCTGTGATAAGCGATCAGGAGCAGTATAAGAAGCTGATGAAGGAATATAAGAGCCTGACCCCGCTGGTGGAGAAGTTCCGCGAGTATAAGAAGGCGGAGAGCGATCTTGCCGAGGCGAAGTCCATGCTCGAAGAGAGCGGCACGGACAGGGAACTTCGGGAAATGGCTCAGCTCCAGTACGACGAGAGCAGGGAGCTCATAGCGAAGTACACCGAGGAGCTAAAGATCATGCTTCTCCCGAAGGACCCGAACGACGACAAGAACGTTATAATGGAGATACGCGCGGGTACAGGCGGCGAGGAAGCGGCTCTGTTCGCAAACTCTCTGTTCAGAATGTATACGATGTATGCACAGTCCAAGGGTTGGAAGATCGAGGTGATCGGCTCGAATCCTACGGAGCTTGGCGGCTACAAGGAGATCAGCTTCTCGATAGAGGGCGACGGCGCGTATGCCAAGCTGAAATATGAGAGCGGAGCCCACCGTGTCCAGCGCGTCCCCGAGACCGAGTCGCAGGGCAGGATACAGACCTCGGCGGTGACGGTGGCGGTGCTTCCGGAAATGGAGGAGATCGATGTGGAGATAAATCCCGCCGACCTTGAGTACCAGACCTACCGTTCGAGCGGTGCGGGCGGTCAGCATATCAACAAGACCGAGTCCGCTATCCGCATAATCCACAAGCCAACGGGTACGATAGTAGAGTGTCAGGAGGAGCGCAGCCAGTACAAGAACAAGGACAAGGCGATGAAGATGCTCTATTCCAAGCTCTACGAAGCGAAGCTCAACGAGCACAACAGCCGCATTGCCGCCGAGCGCAAGATACAGGTCGGCACCGGCGACCGCTCCGAGCGCATAAGGACGTACAACTTCCCGCAGAGCCGCGTCACCGATCACCGCATAAACCTTACCCTCTACAAGCTGGAGCAGTTCATGAACGGCGCCTGCGACGAGGTATTCGACGCTCTCGCCATAGCCGACACTGCCGCGAAGCTCGCGGGCAGCGGCGAATAACGTTTATTTTGTAAAAACAACAGGAACGAAAATGAAAACAAAACTTGTTAAAGCCTCGGACAGCGTGCTCGACGAAGCCACGTCCCTGCTGAAAAGCGGCGGTATAGCCGCGATACCGACCGAGACGGTCTACGGACTGGCGGCGAACGCCTACGATGTCGAAGCCGTGCGCTCGGTATTCAGAGCGAAGGGCAGACCTCAGGACAACCCGCTTATACTGCACATCGGCTCGACGGAGATGCTGTATGACATCGCGGAAAGCGTGAGCCCGCTGGCGCTCCGGCTCGCGGAGAGCTTCTGGCCGGGACCGCTCACGATGATATTCCCGCGGAAGCCCCACGTTCCCGCGGAGACCTGCGGAGGTCTCGACACTGCGGCGGTGCGCATGCCGAACAACGTCTTCACGCTGAAGCTCATACAACGCTGCGGAGTGCCGCTGGCGGCTCCCTCGGCGAATACCTCCGGGCTCCCGAGCCCGACGAGCGCCGCACATGTCATGGCGGATATGAACGGAAAGATACCGCTTGTGATCGACGGCGGGGAGTGCAGATTCGGCGTGGAGAGCACAGTTATCTGCTTTGAGGGCGACGACGCGGTGCGAATACTGCGCCCGGGTGCTGTAACGCCGGAGATGCTGCGTGAATACGCTCATGTCGCGGTGGACAGCGGAGTGCTCGAAAAGATCGACCCCGGCGCAAAAGTGCTGTCGCCCGGCATGAAATACAAGCATTATTCGCCCAGCGCGGAAGTATATATATTGAAGGGGGATGCGGGTTCCGTATCGCATTTCCTGAAAGCGCGTAATATGAACAAAACGGGTCTTCTCGGCTTCGGAGATGAGGATATCCCGGACAATGTGACGGTATTTCCTTACGGAAGCACAGCCGGGGAGCAGGCGGAGAACCTGTTCGCGAGCCTTCGTGCCGCGGATGCCGCGGGCTGCTCCGAGGTATATGTAAGGATGCCAGATACCGCGGGGCTCGGTCTCGCGGTGTACAACAGGCTGCTGAGAGCCGCGGCTTTCAAGGTCATAGATACGGACGGAGGCTCCGATGCTTTACGTTGACGACAAAGTTTACATAACCGGTCTCACGGGAATGTCGGGCGCGGGGAAATCAACAGCCGCGCGTATCTTTGCGGAGAGCGGCTTTGAGGTGATAGACTGCGACCTCGTCGCGCGGACGGTCGTTGAAAAAGGCAGACCCGCGCTCGCGGAAATAGCGGAGACTTTCCCGGAGGGCGTTATCACGCCGGAGGGTGAGCTCGACAGGAGAAAGCTCGCGGGGATCGTGTTCTCCGACCGGGAGAAGCTCGGCAGGCTGAACGATCTCATTTACCCATATATAACCTACCGCATCATCTGCGAGATAACGGCTCATGCCGCGCGGGGCGGAAGGCTCGTCATGCTCGACGCGCCGACGCTTTTCGAGAGCGGAGCCGACAGGCTGTGCGATACGGTGGTGAGCGTAGTCGGGGACAGGGAACACTGCATGGAACGCATAATGAAGCGCGACGGACTTACGCCGGAGCAGGCGGAGCAGCGCCTTTCCTCGCAGCACGGCGCGGAGTTCTACCGTGAGCACTCGGAGTTCTGCATAGAAAACAACGGCACCGGGACGGAGTTTGAAGCCTTGGTATCGGATACCGCCCGCAGACGTGCGGGACGTACAGGAGAAAGCTTTGAAGAGAAGAAGTAAAGCGGCGGCGGTCATAACCGCTGTCGTGCTGATACTCGCGGCAGCCGCGGCAGGCATCTGCATCGCGGCAAAAAACGCCTACGAGAGCTATATAGCCGCCGAACACCCGATAAAGTATCAGGAATATGTCGAGCGCTACTCGGAAAAGTACGGCATCGACAAATACCTGCTCTACGCGTTCATAAAAACGGAGAGCGGCTTCGACCCCGACGCGGTGTCCGGCACCGGAGCCCGTGGGTTGATGCAGCTAATGGAGATCACCTTTGACTGGGTGAAGTTCCGCCTCGGCGACGGCGACGAGGTGACCTACGACGATATGTTCGACCC
>CAMVBT010000317.1 GCA_947165805.1 uncultured Clostridia bacterium | reverse complement strand
CAATATATAGAAGCTCTTTACCGCGGCAGATTCAGTTCGATAAAGGTCGGAACAGGCGACAGTCCTCTGACCGTTCCCTTCTATGAAAAATGCGGATTTACCGAGGTTTACAGAGTAAAAGACTTTTTCACCGACAATTACGATCATCCGATATATGAATGTGGTAAACAGCTTGTTGATATGATATACTTTGAAAAGAGGATAAACAATGCTGCAAAAAGAAATTAAGCTCCCTATGATCATCGGGATAATTCTATACGGTGCCGCACTGCTCATAGACCTTATCGGTGTATTGATACCGGACATCGCTTATGCCCTTATGGGTACTTCTTTTCTGAAGGGTAGTTTTGACGGGTTTATTTTCCCGTTGTACACTCTTTTTCAGATCATCGGTATGATAATGCTCATTGTGTTTTATCTTGCAATGTTAAAATACAAAGGCAATGATAAACGTGTTGTCGGCATTGTTCTTATAGTAATATACTGCGTGATAAGTGTTGTGTTGCCGTATTTTGAAATTTCGGAAAGTCAGTTTTACGCATTATCATACGGAGAGAACGGTTTAGCAGCTTTCGGTACACTCAGATCTTATATAACATTATTTACCCGACCGTTCACAACTGTTTCGACTGTGTTCGTTTTTATAGCGATAGGCCGCTACGGCATAAGCAAAACGCAGCAAAACAATGATACATTTTATAATGGCTGGACAACAGAAATAAAGGAAGGACAAGAAAATGACGAAAGTATTCATTGACGGACAGGAAGGCACGACAGGCCTTAAAATAGTTGAGCGCCTTAAGGACAGAGCCGATATCGAGCTTCTGAAAATAGACGAGGCAAAGCGCAAAGACCCAGAGGAGCGAAAAAAACTGATAAACGCCTCCGATTTCACGATACTCTGCCTGCCGGATATAGCTGCTATCGAGGCCGTGTCGCTTGTCGAGAACGAGAACACCCGGATCATCGACGCTTCGACAGCGCACCGTGTCGACCCGGACTGGGCTTACGGCTTCCCGGAGCTCTCCCCCGAGCACCGCGAGAAGATACGCACCTCAAATCGCGTCGCTGTCCCCGGCTGCTAGGCCAGCGGTTTCATATCAATGGCTTATCCGCTCGTTAAGAACGGCATTCTTCCTAAAGATTACCCGGTAGCCGTTCACGCGGTATCCGGTTACAGCGGAGCCGGCAAGAAAGGCATCGCGCAGTACACGGACGCGAACCGCTCGAAGGATTTTGAGTCTCCGCGTCAGTACGCACTCACGCAGCAGCACAAGCACCTGCCGGAAATGAAGATAATACCCGGACTTGAATTTGAGCCCGCCTTCGACCCGTATGTATGCGACTATTACGCTG
This sequence comes from uncultured Clostridia bacterium, assembly GCA_947165805.1. Taxonomy (GTDB): domain Bacteria; phylum Bacillota; class Clostridia; order Oscillospirales; family Ruminococcaceae; genus Ruminiclostridium_E. The sequence continues at coordinate 1,724 of CAMVBT010000317.1, read as the reverse complement.
GCATGACCGTTTCCCTACCCCTGCACACCAGATTGCTCGCAAAGAGCGTTACTCCCGCAGATGTCCGTGAGATGTTCGCGGAGCACTACAAGGGCAGTAATTTCATAAAGGTCGCGGAGCTTGACGGCAAGGACATGCTCCCGGATGGATTTATCCCCGCGAATACGCTTGAAAACACGAACAATATGGAAATAATAGTCAGCGGCAATGAGCTGAGACTTCTCATAGTCTCCCGACTTGACAACTTAGGCAAGGGCGCGAGCGGAGCCGCGGTGCAATGTCTCAACATTATGATTGGCATTGACGAAACAACAGGACTTATATAAGGAGATAATAAAATGAATATAGGAAAGATATGCACGACCATAGATAATTTCATAGACGGCGGCGTATGCGCTTCTATAGGCTGGAAAGCAAACGGCATACACTGCGGACTGGCGCACAAGGCTCTGACAGAGACCGAAGAAAAGTCACAGGCGGCAAACAACGCTCTCCCGACAAACAAGAAGAATGACCTCGCCATGATAATGTCCGATAAGCGGGCAGCTGCGGCGGCAGTCTATACGACGAACAAGGTCAAGGGCGCGCCTCTTACGGTCACAAAGGAAAATCTGGCGGACGGCTATGCGCAGGGCGTTATCGTGAACTCGGTGAACGCAAACACCTGCAATGCCGACGGTATAGAAAAAGCAAAGAAAATGGGTGAGCTGGCCGCAAAAGCTATGGGCATCTCCCCTGCCGATATGGTAATTGCTTCTACAGGCGTTATCGGGCAGGTCCTTCCCATAGAGCCTATCGAGAAAGGAATTCCGGCACTTTACGCGGGACTTTCCTACACAGGTAACGATGAGGCTGTAAAGGCGATAATGACCACGGATACCGAGCCCAAGGAGGTCGCCGTGGAATTTGAGATCGGCGGCAAGACCTGCCACATCGGAGGTATGCTCAAGGGCAGCGGTATGATACACCCCAATATGGCTACTACCCTGACATTCATTACAAGCGATGTCGCGATATCTCCCGAGATGATAAAGAAGTCTCTTTGCGAGAATGTGCAGATCACACTCAACTGTGTAAGCGTTGACGGCGATATGTCCACAAACGATATGTGCGTCGTAATGGCGAACGGAATGGCCGGAAACGCTGAAATAACCGAAGAGAACGACGATTACGGCATATTCACCGAGGCTCTCTGGACAGTAATGGTGAACCTTGCACGAATGATGGCGCGTGACGGTGAAGGCGCAACAAAGCTGATAGAGTGCAATGTCAAGGGCGCGGACAGCTTTGAGACTGCAAAGACCGCGGCGAAATCGGTTATAATGTCCAGCCTCTTCAAGGCGGCTATGTTCGGCGAGGACGCTAACTGCGGACGTATCATGTGCGCACTGGGCTACGCAAACGCCGATTTCGATGTTGATAAGATCGACATCAGTATTGCTTCAAAGGGCGGTTATCTTGAAGTATGCAAGCAGGGATCACTTCTTGATTTCGACGAGGTGCTCGCGAAAAAGATACTTGTCGAGGAGGATATCTCAATAATCATTGATCTCAATCAGGGCGAAAACGGCGCTCTTGCATGGGGCTGCGATCTCACATACGATTATGTGAAGATAAACGGCGACTACAGAAGCTGAAACTGATTACACTGATATCTGATATAACTTTAATAACATATACTGAACGGAGCAAAAGAAATGGAAAACATCTCAAATGAAGTAAAA
>CAMVBT010000316.1 GCA_947165805.1 uncultured Clostridia bacterium | reverse complement strand
CCCCGACCTGATAGCCGACTACGACAGCGCAGTCGCGTGGCTCGACAGCATAGCCTGCGAGTACCCGGAGATATCCGTCTGCTACGTCGCCAACCCGTACCTCGAGAAACAGGTCATAATGAACAACGGCTGGCTGCCCGGTGAGGGCTGGAGAGTCGATGAGCGCCCGTGGTACATAGATACCGAGAAATCGCCCTCGGGCTCGAATATCTCGGTGCCGTACATAGACGACCAGACCGGCAACTACTGCATTACGATGTCGAAGATAGTCTACGGCACGAACAACGAGTTCCTCGGCATATTCGGCATAGACTACTTCATGGATAAGCTGATAAACGTGCTCGGCGAGAGCTACACGAAGAACGGCTACGCGTTCCTCGTCGACGCGGACGGCAAGATAATCAATCACCCGTGTGAGGATTACCAGATGAAGGCGGGCAATTCCACGCTCATTTCCGATACCGTGTACGGAGACATCTTCTACGGCAGCTCATACTCGCATTTCACCGACTACGACGGCACGCTGCGCACAGGCGTCGCGGCAAAGGACAGACGGACGGGCTTCACGGTCATCGTCGTGAACGACTGGTGGAACATATACGGCAACGCCGTGATGTTCTGCGCCCTGTCGCTGCTGCTTTTCGGAGTCTGCATACTCGCGGTGGCGATACTGATAAACAGGCTGATAAAGTGGCAGGCGGAGGCGAACGAGCAGCTCCGCAGGGCTGCCGACGTCGCGGTCTCCGCGGTCAAGGCGAGAAGCGAGTTCTTCGCCCGTATGAGCCATGAGATACGAACTCCGATAAACGCGGTCCTCGGACTCAACGAGATGATACTGCGCGAGAGCACGGACGAGGATATCCTCGAGTACGCGTCGAACATCGGGCGCGCGGGAAATACCCTGCTGACGCTGATAAACAGCATTCTCGACTTCTCGAAGCTCGAGAGCGGCAAAATGGAGATAATCCCCGTAAGCTACGATGTGCTGACCCTGCTCGACGACATCATCATCATGACCCGCGAGCGCGCCGTGAAGAAAGGCCTGACCCTGCGGCTCGACATCGACCCCGGTATCCCGAAGACCCTCTTCGGCGACGACGTGCGGCTAAGACAGATAATAGTCAACATAATGACGAATGCCCTGAAATACACGAACGAGGGCAGCGTCCTGCTGAAAGCGGGAGGCAGCGCTTCCGCGGACGGCGAGACCTTCGGACTGTCCGTCAGCGTGACGGATACGGGCATCGGCATAAAAGAAGAGGATATGGACAAACTGTTCGGCTCCTTTGAGCGCCTCGACGAGGAAAGGAACCGGAATGTCGAAGGCACAGGCCTCGGCATCTCCATAGTCTGCCAGCTCCTTGAAATGATGGGCAGTAAGCTCGAGGTGCAGAGCGTCTACGGCAAGGGCTCGACTTTCTCGTTCACCGTGGCGCAGAAGATGATAGACCGCTCCCCGATAGGAAGCTATGAGTCCCACGCCTCGGCAGCGGCAGTTCACGGGGACAGGAGCGGAGCGGACTTCACGGCTCCGGACGCCGATGTGCTCGTCGTCGATGACAACGGTATGAACCTCATGGTCGCAAAGGGTCTGATGAAGCGCCTTAAAATAGTTCCCGACCTTGCCGGCAGCGGTGAGGAATGTATCGGGGCAGTAAGGAAAAAGCACTACGATATCGTGTTCCTCGACCACATGATGCCCGGTATGGACGGCGTCGAGACTCTGCATAAGATGAAGGACGAGGGGACAGTCTCCGCGGATACCGCGGTCATTGCCCTCACGGCGAACGCCGTCGGCAACGCGAAGGACTACTACATCGGCGAGGGCTTCGCGGCATACCTCTCGAAGCCCATTGAGGTCGCAAAGCTCGAGAAGCTCCTGCGCAAGTACCTGCCGGAGTCCAAGCTGAAAGCGTCCGGAGAGCCGTCCGACACGCCCGCCGCAAAGCCCGCGAAGCCCGCCGACTTCATAACGTTCCTCGGGGAAAAGGGCTACGCCACCGACGCGGCGCTCGAATACGCCGCCGGGGACAGGGAGTTTTACAGGGAGCTGCTCGGGACATTCGCCGCCGAGCACGACACCAAGCTCGCCGAGCTGAAAAAGGCTCTCGCGGAGCACGATATGAAGGGCTACTGCGCACGGGTGCACGCGCTGAAAAGCACGTCCCGTATGCTCGGCGCGAACGGTCTCGCAGACCTCGCGCTCGCGCATGAGAACGCCGCCAAGGAAGAGAACGCGGACTTCATAAGCGGGGGCTTTGAAGAGCTCGAAAGGCTGTACGGAGCAGTTACCGCCGATCTTGCGGAAGCCTGCGGACTTCCCGCCGAATAAAAAAGGGAATCGAGGGAAAAGAAGAAATGAAAAAGATACTTATTGTCGATGATGAGCCGATGATGCTCATGATAGCCAAGCGCGTGCTCTCTGCGGAGTTCACGGTCGTGACTGCCGGCGACGGGGCTTCGGGCATAGAGCTGTACGGCGCCGAGAAGCCCGACCTTGTGCTGTCCGACCTGCTTATGCCGGAGATGACGGGTGTTGAGATGCATGAGCAGCTCACAGCGCGCTACGGGGGCAATATCCCGATAATGTACATGACCGCCGACGAGAGCGACCTTTCCATTCTCGCGGGCGCGCCGTACATAAAGAAGCCGTTCAAGCCCGCCGATCTGCTCGGCAGGGTCAAGGAGATCATAGGATAAGCAGAAAGGAGTTGCAGGGAGTATGCTGGAAAAGATAGTACAGAAAAAGACCGCAAAGGCGGACGTGGAAGAAAGCCTGAACTCGATGCAGGCGGAGCTCATCGACCTCGCGAATGCGGCAAAGGCGGCGAAGATACCGGTCATCATCACTATCGACGGCTGGGCTGCCGCGGGAAAGGGCTCGCAGATAGCGAAGCTGATAAAATACATGGACCCGCGCTTCTACAACGTTGAGCCCATACGCCGTCCGAACGACGCCGAGCTGCGCAAGCCGTGGATGCACCGCTATTGGCAGAGGCTCCCGAAGCAGGGCGAGTTCCTTATCCTTGACGGAAGCTGGTACAGCGACACCGTAAAGTCCCACATGGGCGGCGTTATCGACAAGCGCGGC
>CAMVBT010000315.1 GCA_947165805.1 uncultured Clostridia bacterium | reverse complement strand
GTCATTTAAATGCAGAGGAGCTTTTAAAACTTAAACCCGATGTCGTTCTTTATGAGGAGCCTCTCGATGAGACCGCGACGTATAAAGCAGTACAGAAGATCTCTGAAGCGGAAACACTGATAATAATCGGGACATCTCTTGTTGTCTATCCCGCGGCATCGTATGTAGGATATTTCCGCGGCAGGAATTTCGTACTTATCAACAAAAGCCCGACTCCTATGGATTCAAGAGCCGATCTTGCTATTTATGATGACGTGGTCAATGTAGTTCATCAATTATAAAAAACTGTCCGATAAAAATAAAGAAGGTTTCCGGAAACGCGGGTCGAACGCGCTGCCGGAAACCTTCTGTGCGATGTCCTGTTTTATATCGGGCTGTTTTTCTTTTGAAGACTGTTTTATTGTATCACTCCGCCGCCTATAACGATATCGTCGTCATAGAATACAACACGCTGACCTGGAGTAATGACGCGCTGTGGCTCATCGAATTCCACTCTTACTCTGCCGTCCTGCTGCGGATAGACCTTGCAGGGCTGTTCCTTCATTCGGTAGCGGGTCTTGGCCTTACATTCAAACGGATAATCGGGCTTTTCAAATGCTATCCAGTTCATATCGTCCGCCGTCAGAACGCTGCGCAGAAGTTCCTGCGGCTCACCTACCACGAGTGTATTGTCGGTCATATTCTTACCGATAACGTACATAGGCTTACCGAACGCTATTCCGAGACCTTTTCTCTGCCCTATCGTGTAATTTATCAGACCTTCATGCCGGCCGTACACATTGCCGGAGCTGTCGGTCACATCGCCCGCCGGGTATTCCCTGCCGGTCTCACGGCGAATAAATCCGGCATAGTCGCCGTCGGAAACGAAGCAGATGTCCTGACTGTCGGATTTGTGGGCGTTCACAAGTCCGTTCTTTTCGGCGAAAGCCCTGACCTCCGGCTTTGTCATGTGTCCGAGCGGAAACAATATATGCGAAAGCTGTTCCTGTTTCAGGTCATAAAGAACATACGACTGATCCTTGTCATTTTCACCGGCATCGGACACGGCTTTTTTAAGCAGCCACCTTCCCCGCTCACAGTCATATTCCACCCGAGCATAATGTCCTGTAGAAATGTAGTCGCAGCCAAGCTCCTTTGCGCGTTCAAGCAGAGCTTCAAACTTGATATATCGGTTGCAGTCGATGCACGGGTTAGGCGTCATTCCGCGCTCATAGCAGGAAATGAAATTGTTTATGACTTTTTCGCGGAATATATCCTTCATATTGAAGACATAATGCGGCACGTCAAAACGCGACGCTGCCTGCCGCGCGTCGTCTATATCGCTGAGTGAGCAGCAGGTCTTCTGACCGCCCTGCTCGAACTCACCGTCGTGAAGCTTCAGCGTCACGCCTATGACCTCGTACTTCTCTTTCAGCAGCACAAGAGCCGCCGAACTGTCAACTCCGCCGCTCATCGCGACCATTACTTTCTTCATGCTCTCAAATCCCTGTCGTCGTCTTCGATATCGTGTTTCTTTTCGTTTCTCTGCTCTATCTGCTTTTCAAGCACCCGCGCGAATCTGCTTCCGGAAGTCAGCGGCGGCTGTACATCCGGCTTCTCATTGCTGTCCTTTTTCTTCCGTACATGGTTCATCAGTTCGAGAACGCCGTATATCAGAGCCATTACACCGACAGCAAGCAGTCCGGAGAGCAGAACACTGCCGAAACCTTCGCCCGCCGGCTTGTTATTTATAGCCGTTATTATCGTTTCCATAATATCACCCGAATATATTCTACTATTTTTTGAGATAAATGTCAATTAAAAGTTGATTTTTTATAAGTATTGTGTTATAATAAGATATTGATGTGTAAAAGGAGACCGGAATGAAGATAACCGTTATCTCCGATACCCACGGAGACTTTGAGACCCTGTACCGGATAGTTGAGACAAACCTCGATGCGGACCAGTTCATACACCTCGGAGACGGCGAAAATGAGTTCCGTGATGTGCAGTCGGCGTTTTACGATAAACCGTTCATTTTCATAAAGGGAAACAATGATTGGGAGAACTACCCGCAGAATCTTGTCACCGAACTCGGAGGAAAGAAATTCTACCTTTGTCACGGACACAGGTTCGAGAGGAGCAGAATGAAGGAGTTCCTCGCGGCGACCGCTGTTGCTAACGGCTGTGACGCGGCATTGTTCGGGCATACGCATTACCCGTACTGCGACTATGAAAACGGGGTGCTGCTTTTTAATCCGGGAAGCGCTTCCCTGCCCCGCGGCGGTAATGCTCCGACCTACGGTATAATAACGATTGAAAACGGTATTATGAATGCACGGCATATAACTATTGATCTTTAGCAGAAAGGACGCAGAATATTGGATAATCTCTATAACAGACATAAGATCGCTGATGAAGTTTATTTCACCTCGATCACCGACACAAAGTTCAAGATAAACAGAGTAAGTGTTCTGTTTATAACACAGCTTTCCGGAAACGCAGCGGTGAATGCTGTGATACCGCGCTTGCTGACAAAATGCAACTCAAAGCTCGACACTATGACGAAGCTCAACAAAAGGCTCGCCGAGCTGTACTCCGCAAGTCTTACATGGAACGTGTTCCCCGACGGTGACGATCAGATCATAGATATGAGCATAAATGTTCTGAACAACAGATACGCACTGGACGGCGAGGATATACTGAAAAGCTCGGCAGAGATATTGCTTGACTGTATTTTTTCTCCTTATCTCGAGAACGGTCAGTTCCCCGCGCCGAGTCTTGAGCTCGAAAAACAGAACCTTATGGACGACAACGACGCGGAGATAAACAACAAGACCCAGTATGCTTATCTTAAAGCCTACGAAGAAGCTTTCAGAGGTGAACCCGCTGCGATAACAGCGGACTCCGCTATGGCGGCATACAGACGTTTGATAAGCGAGACGCGCGTCGAGATAATCTGCGTCGGAGAAAGCGATTTTACCGGGCTTGACACGATCTTCGCAGAAGCCTTCGGTAAAACTGACAGAAAACCGGAAAAACTCGGTAAGTCAGCAGTCAGCCACGCGAAAAAGGAACCCGTACGCCTCACGGAAACTCTCAGCATCGAGCAGT
>CAMVBT010000314.1 GCA_947165805.1 uncultured Clostridia bacterium | reverse complement strand
AGGAGGTGGAAGAGTCACTGCACGCCATCGACAGGCTGTTTTATACGCTTCTTCAATGCACATGGGGCATTCTTCAGACCCTTGCGGGAGCTGTGATGTTCCTCGTTCTGATAAGAAGAAAGCATTTCATATACCGCGGCTGCGTCGCGACGGAATGGGATCGCCGCGACAGCGCATCGGTCGGTATATTCATATTCGTTTCCCGGTCGCTGGAAGGCAGGCTCCGTGATGAGATCATCGTACATGAATACGGGCATACCGTTCAGTCGATAATACTGGGGCCTCTTTATCCGCTGGTGATAAGCCTGCCCTCTGCGGTATGGTGCCTCACGCCCGCGCTGGTGAAAAAGCGCGCCGACAAGGGCATATCCTATTACAGCTTCTACCCCGAGAAATGGGCAAACAGGCTCGGCGAACGCTTCACGAACGAACAGCTTACATTATTGAGATAAACAGAAAACAACAAGGAGAGAACGGTAAATGATAAAAGAATCAAACCGCTGCATGGGCTGTATGAACATAAAGGAATACAGCGGTCCGTGCAAGATATGCGGATATATAGATAACAACGCATATCCTGCCGATTGTCTGGCACCCGGCACTTACCTTAATGAAAGATATATAATTGGAAAACTAATATCCAAAAACGGTGAGGGCTGTGTTTACCTCGCATACGATGAGACTGAGGAACGTACTGTCGAGATACGGGAATATCTGCCGGACGCGCTGTGCCACAGGGCGTCGGACGGCGTGACCGTCGAAGTGAATGACGGTTCGCTTCCGCTTTTCAAGTCCTATCTTTCGGAGTTCGCGGATCTGCATAAGACTATCATATCGAGTATGCAGAAAAGCAGTCTCGTGCGCGAATATGACATATTCTCCGCAGGAAACACAGGATATGTTGTGACCGAACATCCGGATGGTGTTTCGCTGGAAGATCATATAAGCACTCACGGCGGAAGGATCGAGTGGGACGACATAAGCGAACAGCTCAAGGTCGTGCTCGCTACCCTCGATATACTTCATGAAAAAGGCATAGTACACCGCGGTATAAGCCCGTCTACGGTATTTGTCACAACTGACGGCAGACTTCTGCTCACCTCGATAAACATATCTGCGGCAAGAACTACGGCTTCACAGATAAACTGTGAGATGTTCCCGGGTTATTCGGCTTATGAACAATATGAGCTGTCCGAAAGACAGGGTGCGTGGACCGATATCTACGCGCTGTGTGCCGTTCTTTACAACGCCCTGACAGGAGAGATACCGCCGGACGCGCCTTCAAGAAAGGAAAACGATACTCTGAAAGCTCCCGAAGATATAGAGCCGGAAGTACCGCATAATGTCTCCGAAGCGATATTCAAGGGTATGATGGTCAATCATGCCGAAAGAATACACACGATCGAATCACTTACCAGAATGATATATTTCGATGACGACACAGACTCCGGGAACAGCAATAATGATTCAGAGAACGACGGTCCTATTGTACCCAAAGTATCCGTCAAGCTCGAGCCAGAGCGTATTTCACGCGAAAAGAAACGTACAGTTCCCACAAAGGCCGATATACAGAAGAAAAAAGAAAAAAAGAAAAAAATGTCCAATATCGGAACTCTCATAGGCATTATAGTTTTCTTCTCACTTGTGGCTGCGCTTATCATAGCAATATTGTATTTTGCCGACGAAGCGCAGCAGGCTGCCGCGGCGGCACGAACTGCCGTGACCACTACTGTTCCCACGGAAACAGAGACCGAAAAGATCACCACGGCACGCACTACAGCCGAAAAAGTTACTACATCTGATACAACTGCAGGTGAGATACTTCTGCTGCCGGACTTCGTGAACAGGTTCTTTAACCCGCAGCTTGAAAGCAGATACTCGATGCTTACATTTGTTGCGGAATACGATTATTCGGACGAATACGCAGAGGGCATCATCTATGAGCAGGATGTCGAGCCGGGAACTCAGGTGCGCTCCGGCACAGTAATCAACATAAAGGTCAGCAAGGGAGCGGCCTACACCTACCTGCCCGACTATATCGGTCAGAAGCTCAGCGAATACACCAATAAGCTCGTTCAGCTCGGCGTAAGATATGAAGTCGAGCCCGAGGAATCTTCGGAAGTCAAGGCAGGCTACGTTGTAAGATGCAGCAAGGAGATAGACGATAAGGTCTACATCTCCGAAAATGAGATCGTAACGATATACTACGCGGTAAAGCCAAAAGAAACGGAACCGCCGGAGATCGAACCCGACGAGGAAACGGAAGCCGAAGAAGAAATAGAAGAAGAGATCGGCGGAGAATAAACTGAACAGAAGTTTAAATGTGTAAACAGGAGAATCAAATGGAGCTGAAAAAACTCAGAGATGAGATCGACGTTATTGACGACGAGATAGCCGCGCTTTTTGAAAAGCGCGCAAAGATCGCGATCGACGTTGCGGAATACAAACGGCGGCATAATATGGAGATATTTCAGGGCGGCCGCGAGGCAGAAGTCCTCCGCAGGTCCTGTGAGAAGATATCTCCGGATCTTGCGGACGGCGCTAAGCTTTTCTTCACAACGCTCATGGACATCTCAAAATGCCGTCAGCAGCAGATGCTCACCGAGATAAAGCCGTTTATCGTCGAGGCCGGGACACCCGACCCTGTAGTCGGCGCTGTCACAAAAGGCAGCTATACAGCTGACGCCTGCCGCAAATTCTGCGGGCGAAACTGCAGGATAAAATACTTTCAGGATTTTGCCGCCGTATTTGACGCGGTCGAAAAAGGCGATATAGATTACGGCGTACTGCCTATCGAAAACTCCACGGCAGGCGATGTGCGCATGACCTACGACCTTATGATAAAGCACAAGTTCTATATATGCCGCAGCACAAGGATACAGATAGATCATGTTCTCGCCGCAAAGCCGGGTTCAAGACTTTCCGATATAAAGGTCGCAATGTCGCACGAAATGGCTCTGAAGCAGTGCTCACGTTTCCTTGAGGAACACAGGTTCGCTTATGAAGAAGCCGGTTCGACAGCAAAAGCAGCTGAGATCGTCGCGTCAGGAGATGATCTTTCGGTTGCGGCGATATGCTCCGCTTCATGCGCCGAGCTGTTCGGTCTTGAAGCTGTCGCGAAGGATATCACCGACATCAAGG
>CAMVBT010000313.1 GCA_947165805.1 uncultured Clostridia bacterium | reverse complement strand
CGACGCACATTATACGCTGTGCGGCGGGTACGGACGTGCAAGGATCAGTCATCATATATCCCGTATTTCTTGCGGAGCGACTTGGGTATCTTCCTGTTCTTGAAATAGAATTCGCGGTCATGCTCACCTATCTCGCGCTGTATCATGCACGGATTGCCGAAAGCCACCACGCCGGAGGGTATATCGCGTGTAACGACGCTGCCGGCTCCGATGACGGTATTATCGCCTATGGTGACACCGGGCAGGATCACGGCACCCGCGCCTATCCAGCAGTTCTTTCCGATATGTACGGGGATATTGAACTGATAGACGTCAAGGCGCAGCGACGGCTCTATGGGGTGTCCGGCGGTAGCTATGGTGACATTGGGGCCGAACATGGTGTTGCTGCCGACATAGATATGGGTATCATCAACGAGAGTGAGGTTGAAATTCGCGTAGACATTGTTCCCGAAGTGGCAGTGCGCTCCGCCGAAATTCGAGTGCAGCGGCGGCTCGATGTAACAGCCCTCGCCTATCTCGGCGAACATCGTTTTCAGCAGGGCTTCACGCTTGGCGTACTCGCTCGGGCGCGTCTGGTTGTAATCATAGAGCAGCTCGAGGCACTTGATCTGATAATCCATTATTTCCTCATCACCGGGAAGATACAGCTTACCCGTGTGCATCTTATCCTTTTCCTGCATAAAGACCCTCCCCTGTTATCCCGCGGAACGGAACGAATTCTTAAAAATATTATAGCACAGTTCCGCTCATAAAGTCAATACCGCGGCCTGTCTTTTCGCAAAAAAGAGCCGCGGCAGCCGTTAAAAGCTGCCGCGGTAAAATATATTGGATCTATGGAGTTTATGAAACCGAAGCGTTGAGTTCATCGATAGCCGCCTTGATCTCGCCCTCATTCTCGGCGCGCAGACCGGCGTAGGTGTTATCAACAGAGTTGTACGGTTCGTTGATGATCTTGTCGGTAGGCGAAGAACCGTCGGAGTTCGCGCAGGCGGTGCTTATGCCGTTCTTGAAGTCATAAACGCCCTTGAGGTTGCCGCTTCTCTCGAGCTCGTCGATGAAGTCGAGCATCTCGTCTGTCCATTCCTCGTCTCTCTTGAGCTTCTCTCTTGCCGCCGCTCTGATGTCGGGATCCTTGGAAGCGATGAGGTTGCACTTGATCCATGCCTTGTAGGAATCGAGGTTGTCGGAGCCCGCTACGAGCATGAACGGGTCAGTCTTCATTTCCTGATAGTAAGCGTCAGCCTTAGGATCACGGGGAGCGGGTACGAAGAATACATCATCGGTATCCCAGTTGAACTTCTTTACATACTTGTGGCCGTTGCCCTGGAACCACCACTTGCCGTCAACGAAGAACAGGATATCGCCGGCTGTCCAGAGCTTTTCATTCAGCGACCAGTTGTTCTCTACCTTCGGATAGCCGTAGCCTTCCGCGCAGAGCTTGGAAACAACGTCCATAGCGCGCTCGATGTTGGAGTTGTTCATGTTGTTGACGAGCTTGCCGTTCTCAAGTCCCACTACCGGAACGCCGGTCGTGAGCACGAGCTGTCTCTGGATATACCAGCCATCGCAGAGGTACTTCTTCTCGCCGGACTGCTGGAACTTGTCAGCCATATCGAGCATTGCGTCCCAGTCCCACTCGCCTGCCTTGTAGAGCTCATAGGGATCGGGGAGACCTGCTTCCTGGACTACGCTTCTTCTGTAATACCAGAGAGCCGCAACGCCCTCGGAGATGATAGGTGTATAGTTCTTGCCGCCCCACATGAACTTATCCATAGCCTCACGGGTGCCGGACCACTCATCGGCGTAGGTGTCGATGATGCCGTCGATGCTCTGGAACATTCCCTTATAAGCGGAAAGCGGGAAGTAGCCGATCTCGAACTCGAACATATCGGGCGAGTCGCCTGCCGCGATCATCTTGCCGAGCTTGTCATAGCGGGACTGATAGTCAACGGTCGTGTAAACGAAGATCTTGTCCGCGAAGTCCTCACCGTAGTCCTTGCTGCCTTCCTCCGGGATACCGTAGTTGGCCTTGAAGAGCTCGGACTCTGCCGAAGTCTCGTCGATAGCCCACCACGAGAGCCACTTGATCTTCTTCTGGGGCTTCAGGTCTGCGTCTACCTCGGTAGCGGACGCAAGCTCCTGAACAGCGGCGTCGGTATCGTTCGTAACTACCTCGGTGGTGGTCACGGTGGTTGTAGCCGCTGTGTCGGAAGTACCGGCCGCGGTTGTGGACGTGGGTCTGCTGCTTTCTCCGCCGCCGTTGCAGGACGCAGCGGAGATCACGCTCACGAGAGCGAGAGTACCGGCCAGTGCTTTATGTAATTTCTTCATGGTAAACCTCCCTTGTAGTTTTTTCTTAATTATATCACTATATTCGCCCTTTGTCTACTCATTTTTTGACGATATTATTATCAAAAATTGTGTTTTTTGAACAAAAATAAGCGGGAAAGGCATAATTATATATCTCTCCCGACAAATGAAAGAAGCATAAACGGCTCCCCGCACAAATACGCGGAGAGCCGTTTCTGTTATTTTCTGCCTTTGTACGTCAGGCACATCATCGTGATATCGTCGAAGGGGTCGATATTTCCTACGAATGTATCTATCTTCTCCTTGATCGCTTTCAGCAGCTCCTCGGGAGTGAGCGAGATTCCGGCGTTGAGGCCGGCGGTCATCTCGTCCATGCCGAAGCGCGCGCCCTCGCCGTTCTTGGCCTCCGGAACACCGTCGGTATAGAGGAAGATGCTGTCTCCGGGCTGGAGCACTATCTTGTCGTCGTCGAAGGGCATATCCTCCATTGCCGCGAGAGGCGGGCAGTTGTCGCCCGTCATGACCTCAAAGCCCTTGCCGGCGCGCCCGACCACGGGGTATTCGTGTCCGGCGTTCGAGCAGGCGATCTCACCCGTGTTGAGGTCGAGTATGCCGAGCCATACGGTAACGAAAAGTCCGGCTCCGTTGTTCTGGCAGAGGATATTGTTTACCGTCTCGAGTATCTCGCCGGGAGTTCCTCCGACCATTACCTGATTGCGTAGCACTACCTTTGATATCGCCATGAACAGCGACGCGGGAACGCCCTTTCCGGAAACGTCCGCCATAACGAGAGCTATGTGGTCGTCATCGACAAAGAAGAAGTCGTAGAAATCGCCGCCGACCTCCTTGGCGGGGTCCATAGTCGCGTAGAGC
>CAMVBT010000312.1 GCA_947165805.1 uncultured Clostridia bacterium | reverse complement strand
TGTCTATGGCCTCCTGGAGCCTCTTTCGGGCCCATGCTGTGGTCCATACTCCCCACCGCTGTCCTGATGCACCTCGGGAGTATCGAGCTGGAGCTGAGCGACACCCACTCCGGCTTCATTTATCCCGTCCATAGCGATATACGGAGCAGCAAGCATCATCACCTTCGCTTCGAGCGAGTCGGCAGAGAGCCTGCGGTTCGTACCTATGTCAAAGAAGCGCAGATCAACGTTGCTGTACGAAGCATAGCCGTCCTTCGGGTCGGTGAATACTACAAGCGTATCGGTGTCCGGATAATCAAAGTTGCGTCCGAAGAGCCTCCGCCCGTCGGGAGTCGCTGCCGTGAACGCCGCGCAGCCGAAATTGCCCGGGTCGTAATCAATGCGAGCGCCGAAGAACATATTGTCTTCTATCCACTCTATCATGCCGTCTATCGTATTTCTGTCCGCGTCAAGGAAATCATCGCAGTTATATCCATACATGACTCTCATACTGTACAGTCCGTCGGAGACCTGCTTTATACTTGCTATCGACGCTGCTTTACCGCCGAAAACTATGAAAAACGCAGCGATGAGTACAGCCGCAATACCGACAAATATAAACAGGAATATCTTCCCGAGCAGCGCCGTGAGAAGCATTACCGCACCCACAGTTATAAGCACGGTACCAACACCGATAAAAGCTCCCGTATCGGCGCCCGGATCAACATCTATATAATAAGATGACAGTTTTTCCGCGATGAGCCGCATCGTTTCTTCCCTGAAATCCACACTCTCGCCTTTTTCCTCCATGATGTCATAGAGCCGGTTGTAATAATCCGAGACCTCGGTCCTGATCCTTTCGCGCAGTTCGTCATCGGCAGCGCAGACAGTTCCGCCGAAAGTGAGTTCCCGTATGCTTGACTCTGCGGATTCGTTTATATAGTCAAATTCCTGTCTGCTCGTTTTCGGGACATCAAATCCCATTAGTATCAGATCATCATCTTCCTCGTTCCTGTAAACGAACAGTATGTAGAACTGCCCCTTTTCGGTCTCCCACGCGGGCATGACCTCGCAGATCACTTCACCGCCAACATTTTTTCCTATGTCCGTGTCTGTCA
The DNA here is from genome assembly GCA_947165805.1 of uncultured Clostridia bacterium. GTDB lineage: Bacteria > Bacillota > Clostridia > Oscillospirales > Ruminococcaceae > Ruminiclostridium_E. Next base: position 2,088 of record CAMVBT010000312.1, on the reverse strand, counting down.
GAGCAAACGCGTCAAACGAGGGCGAAAACGCCGCACCGCCTTTTCCGACAGTCCCGAACAGCGTCAGCGCGATCCCGGCAATTATCAGTACCGCCGAAATGATAATGACGATCTTTGCGGCTTTGTTTTCTCTGATCCTTTCGATTATTTTCATTTCCGTATCCCCCGCATTCAGATAAAACGACCGGTCTTTTCCATTATATCACGCAGATACTGAATATTAAGGAAAACATCATCGGTCTCGACGGAATGATTCGCGCGCTTGTATTCAAACAGCGGGACTTTGTGTTGTTCGCACAGCCGCTCGATCTCTGCGGTCGCTGCCCACTGATCCGATGTTCCGTGAAAGGCTACGCAGCCGCCCGTATCGTGCTCGAACGTCATTTCAATCGGTGTCAGCAGCACGGCTTTTGCCGATATCCCGTATTTCTCGCGGTACGCAAGAGCCGCTTTTGTCCCGATGCTTTTCCCGATAAGAACTGTCTCCTCATACCGCGAAAAGTCAATATCGGCAAGCTGCTCTTCCGACTGCCTGAGCGCGTGCTCCGCCGCTGTACGCATTTTTTCCGCATTGCCCTTCGCGCCTTCGGGGAAATCCGAAAACCTGAGGGCAAGAACTTCATACCCTTTTGACTTTGCAAGCCTTGATGAATAGTAGAGAAGCGGCTTTTCGCAGTGATAGCCTATCCCGGGAAACAAAACACATAATTTCATTTTCAAGCTCCTTTTTTCAGGTCCACAGCGACGTGATGAACATAGGCGAAGAATCCTTGCTTTTCGCGAACCCGAGTTTTTCATAGAATGAGAGCTCGTTGTCGTATGCGATGAGAGCGATGCGAAGATAATCCCTGTAGTGCTCCTTGACTTTTTCGACGAGCGTTCTGCCGATATTGCGGTGCTGATATTCCGGATCAACGAGAAGGTAATGGATATATGCGGTCATTATCCCGTCGTCCATCGCACATATCATTCCGACGAGCTTGTCGTCGTCCCATGCGGAATAGACTGTATCGAAGTTTTTCATCGCGATCACGAGCTTGTCCGGAAAATGCCCCGACGACCAATCGACAGAAAGGAACAGGCGTTCAAGTTCATCACGGCTGAAAGCGTGAATATTTTTATATTCTATTGGCATAGTTTTTCTCCTTTTGAAATCATGATTTTATATTATATCATAAATATCGCGGTTATGCAATAACTATATCGAAAGCCTTGCGCAGGCCGAAGGCTGCATATAAGTTTTTGATATGTAAATCGTCCTTTTCCGGTCACCTTTTTGCGTTCTAAGCATATATTTTCATTGACTTTTATGTCGATACATGCTATAATTATGCAGTGTTTTTACTGTAAAAGAAAGAGGTACAGGATATGATATGCAATAATATACTTGAAGCGATAGGACATACGCCGATGATACGGCTCAACCGTATGCACAGACCCGGCAGCGCCGAGATACTCGTTAAATTCGAGGGGCTGAATGTCGGCGGCTCCGTTAAAACGCGCGTGGCATACAATATGATACTCAACGCGGAAAAGGAAGGGCTTATAGGCCCCGATACCATAATCGTCGAGCCGACCAGCGGAAATCAGGGCATCGGGCTTGCGCTTGTGGGAGCAGTCCGCGGCTACAGGACTGTGATAATCATGCCCGACTCCGTAAGCGAGGAGCGCCGCAAGCTCGTCAATCACTACGGCGCGGAGGTAATACTGATACACGACGACGGCGATATCGGCAAGTGCATCGAAAAGTGCGTTCAGACAGCGCTCGATATGAAAGAGTCCGACCCGAACGTGTTCGTGCCGCAGCAGTTTGAAAACAAGAACAACACATACGCGCACAAATACTACACCGCTCTGGAGATACTCGAGCAGACAGCGGGCAGGATAGACGGCTTCTGCTCCGGCATAGGCACGGGCGGCACAATAACCGGCATAGGCGAAACGCTCAAGAGCCAGTACCCCGATATGGAAATATGGGCTGTGGAGCCCGAGCACGCTGCCATACTCGCGGGAGGAACTGTCGGCACACATCTCCAGATGGGCATAGGCGACGGCATAATCCCGACGATACTGAACAGAAACATCTAC
>CAMVBT010000311.1 GCA_947165805.1 uncultured Clostridia bacterium | reverse complement strand
TTCGAGAACTTCCTCGGGTGTGCGGTAGCGGAGCTTGCACTGCCAGAGACCGAGATAATCCCTGCTCATCACGGGAGCTCTGCCGACACACTCGGTGTAGTTGCGCACGATGTCGGCGGGAGTCTCGTCAGCAGTTATCCAGTAGTCGATCATATCGGATTCCGTCGATACCCACTTGGTGATGTTCTTTCCGAAATCCACTTCACCGGTGGCGGGATTGTTCCAGAGCATACCGTAGCCGCGGTCGGCGATAACGAAAGGAACGGACACCTGCGAATTGCGCTGCTCCAGCGGAAGCGTGCAGCCCTTGAGCTCGAGAATGGGCATCTGATACTGTCCCATTCCGTAGAGCTTCTCGTCGGGGTCGGACTCGAAACGAACAGTGATCTTAAAATCGTCCGAGGATATGCCCTTGTACTCGCGGCCTATGAGCTTATAGCAGATAGGGTGCTTTCTTATGGAGCCGCCGTAGCAGCTGTAATATTCCTGTAAAATGAGCTTATCGTCGCGGTAGAAGCAGATAATGCCCACGAAGTTCACTGTGGCCTTTATCCTGCCGTTCTCTATCTCGGCGCTCTCGCCGTCGTCGGCTATCGTTACTCTCGCTCCTACCGTTACATTCTCGGTCAGCGCGTGGTCATACGGCGGCATCTGCGGGCGGCGTGTCGCGCGGACACGGAGCGCGTTCTTTCCCCAGCCGTCGATGATGACGGTCTCATCACGCAGTCTCATATACAGACTGCCGTTAACATCTGTGAATCTTATCATTGCGTTACTCCTTGCCTTTCCGGTTTGCGGAAACGTTTTATTCCCCTTTATTATACACTATCGCGGCAAAAAAAGCAAGGGGGATATCAGGATTTTTTCATAAGAGTTATAACATTTCGGAGTTATTTACGGTAAATAACACGAAAAATTTATCCAATACAGGTGACAAACCGGAAGTTTTGTGATATAATAAGAGGCGGACGGTACATCGTGCCGAAAAAGTCTTTCTCTGTTGTTGTGCGTATGGACGTACAGGAAGGAACAAGCAGATGTTCAGGAATATAAAACAGATACTGTTCAGCGAGAACCGCGATATACAGGAACGCCTCTTCGTGATACTGACTTTCATCACATCGGTCTCGCTTCTGATAAATACCGTTGAGGTGCTGTTCACAAGTCAGTACATAACCGATTCCTTGCTTCTTCTGGGAGGCAATTCGGTATTCATCTTCATCGCCATGCTGTCGGTAAAGCTGAAGAAGATAAAATCGGGTGCGGTCATAATAGCGGCAATGGCCACGTTCCTGTTCATGCCGTTGACATTCTTCTTCGGCGGCGGCATCTACGGCGACGCACCGATATGGTTCATATTCTGCATACTTTTTGTAAGTATGATCCTGAACGGCAAGACAAAACTCGCGTTCCTGATATCCGACGCCATTGTGGCAGGCGGCTGCTATTTCGTATCGTTCGCTTATCCGGAATTGATAGTCCAGAATACGAACGTTATGGCTCATCTTTACTCGTTTGTCGCGCTGATCCTGCTCGGAACGGCTATAAGTATAATGGTCGGCTTTGAGATAGACCTTTACAAGAGAGAGAGCCGCCGTTCGGAGGAACAGAAAAAGGAGATCGAGTCTCTCAACACTTCGCAGAACCGCTTCTTCTCAAGTATGAGCCATGAGATCAGAACTCCGATCAACACTATAATCGGCCTCAACGAGATGATAATGCGCGACAACGTGTCCGATGAGGTCTACGATAACGCTGCAAATATCCAGTCCGCGAGCCGTATGCTGCTGCACCTGATAAACGATATACTTGATATGTCAAGGTTCCAGTCCGGACAGATGAAGCTGAGTTCCGACGTTTATCATACCGGCGATATGCTGTCCGAGATAGTCGGTATGCTGTGGATAAAGGCAAAGGAAAAGGATCTCCAGTTCCATGTGAACATCGCACCCGATCTTCCCGCCGATCTTATAGGTGACGAGGTTCGGCTGAAGCAGATACTCATAAACGTGCTCAACAACGCCATAAAGTACACAAAAGAGGGTTCCGTGACGCTGTCCATACAGTGCGGAGCTCATGAGGGCAATGATCTGACCGTCATTTACTCCGTATCGGATACCGGCATCGGTATCAAGAAAGAGAACATTCCATACCTGTTCAACGCCTTCAAGCGTGTTGACGAGGACAAAAACCGCAGTATTGAAGGCACCGGTCTCGGACTGTCCATAGTTAAAAGCCTCGTTGATCTTATGGGCGGAAAGATAACGGTCAACAGTGTTTATACACAGGGTTCGACCTTCATAATCGAGATACCGCAGAAGACTGTCGATGACAGGACTATCGGAGATATCGATATAGAACAGCGCGCAGAACAGCGGAGAAGGAAACTCTACTCCACAAGATTCGAGGCTCCGGACGCAAGGCTGCTGGTAGTAGACGATACGGACTCAAATCTGCTTGTGGTGAAAAAACTGCTCCGTGACACGAAGGTGCAGATAGATACCGCCACGAGCGGAGAGGAAGCCCTGAGAAAAACTCTCAACAACGAATATCACGTCATATTCATAGATCACCTTATGCCCGAAATGGACGGCCTCGAATGTCATCGGCGCATAAGGTCGCAGATAGGCGGAATGTGCCGTAACTCGAAGATAGCTGTACTTACCGCCAATGCAGGCAGCGAGAGCCGCCCCCTGTACGAAAAAGAGGGCTTCGACGGCTATATTGTCAAGCCCGTGACCGGCGAGGAGCTTGAAAAGGAGCTGTACCGCCTGCTGCCCGGAGATCTTGTCTATGTAACGGGAAGCAAGGAGGAGATACTCGAAGAAACTATCTCATGGATGCACGGAGAAAAGATCAAAAAGGCAGTAGCCGTGACTTCGGAGAGCCTTGCCGATCTGCCGCAGGAGGTCATAGACCAATACGGCATCGGTATGATTGCGCATAAGGTCACCACCGAAGAGGGCGTGTTCCGTGACGGCATCGAGATCGAGACCAACGGCCTGCTCGAATATATGGAGGACAAGACGAGAACAGTAGTCTCTACCCCGCCCGACATCAAGGAGCATGAGATGTTCTTCGCGGATCAGCTGTCCGGCGCCAACAACATAGTACATATCACGATAGGAAGCACCCTCGAGAAGGTCAAGAAGGAACTTCAGGGATCCGATAACCAGCTCCGCATCGCG
>CAMVBT010000310.1 GCA_947165805.1 uncultured Clostridia bacterium | reverse complement strand
CCGGGGCCGTTGTTATTATTCGTATTCGTACATTTCCATATCACCGAAATCAACAGGGTTTGATGTGAACTCTATCCTCTTGTCCGGAATAAGATCATCTGGTAGCTGATATTCGGTGTACCATTTTATAGCATCGAACCATTCCTCGTTGTCGACGAGGAGCGTGAAAGAAGCGTTCGGCGACTTCGAGCCGGGAGTTTTGGTCATATCCCAGCTTACGATAAGACCGCTTATGCTGTAATAACGATCGCCGCCCTCGGCATAGTACGTCATCTCGCGGTTGTCACGGAAGAACTCCACAACGCTCCGCGCAGCCGTTAGCTGCTGATCCTTTACGAGTATGCGGCAGTCGTCTGTGGTGATCGGTATGCCGTTCTCATCGTTGCCCACAAATATCTCGATGATGATATCGTCGGTTATTTTCAGATAGATATTCTTCCTTTGCCCGAGCTTTACATGATCGAGTATGCTGTCATACGGAGTCAGGAAATCAAAGCTCCAGCCGTTCGAGTGCATCTGTGCGGCATCATTTAAGAACCGGTCGGCTTCCTTTTCGGCTCCGAGCTCTCTGAGCTTTTTGGCGATCTTTTCCGGTGCGCCGAGACCATATTCGAGAGAACCGGTGTAAACTCCGCTGTCGAACGCGATGTTGTACATATCGACCTGCTCCGTATTTTCATAGTACAGTTGATCTCCGTCCCACCTTGCCTGCGTCACCGGCAGCCATTCCGCTTTTTCCTCCCCGGGCGTAACGAGCCTGTACTGTCCCTCCGCGCCCGGCGCTTCCTTGTCGATGATCTCCTTTATCCTGTCAAGGTTTTCCCGCGAGTCGATTATCTTGATATAGTTCTGCCTCCAACCGTTTTCGTCTTTCCGGTCAAAGTCCGTGACCATTACCGCGCTCATATCGGGGAAGTCGTTATGGTTCAGCCACAGCGTTTCGATGATACGGCGGTAATTCGTGAGCCGACCTGTCCGGTCCTTTTCGTATAGCCAGAACGAACGCCCGTTATCGAGTGTCGCAAGTATATAATCGCTGCTTATCATGTAATGAGTTCCCTTGAACGTACTGTTGTCGAGGATCCCCACACAGCTCCCCGAGTCGAGTATAGCGTACGCGTACTTTTTAAGCAGCTCTATTTTCAGATCGCCGTCCGACAGGTATTTGTCAAGCGCTTCACCGAGCCTGTCGGGGTCGTCATAGAGCGTCTTTACCTGTTCAGAGTAGCCCACGGCGTCGATCTCGACGGTCTCCATGTCGTAAACCTCGCCGTTAAATACGATCATACGATGCCATGGCGGGTTTTCGCCGGGGTTGCGGTCATGTTTGCAGAGCATTTCCTCCTGTATCTCAAATGTCGCAGGAAAATATTCGTCGCTGATGATCATGACCTCTCCGTTATCGTCCGGAGCCGTTTCGCTTGCATCTATAACAGGATCATCGTAGGGAACATCGGTAACTTCGGGTATTATCTCCGCCTCCGGTGCGGGTTCGCCTGTCGTATCTGTGTCTCTCCGTGCCTCGACCGTGTTGTTCTCAAAATCGAAGTGCAGCATTATCCCGGTCACATCGTCGTTCAGGTCAGCCCCTTGCACAGATGTGACGGAGCGTGCAAGACCGGAGGACAGCTTCATTCCCACAGCCGTTTCGCTGCCGGTCACCGAGCTGTCGACCTTGTTCTCGAAGCGCTTCACGGTGCCGTCGTCGTACAGTCTGTAGAACGTGGTGGCAAAAGCATCATCACTGTCGCCGTAAGCGGCCTTGAGCACGTTGTATTGCGGCGGCTCTTCTGTAAGGTCCATGAGCGAGCTTTCGTGTTCAATAAAGGCGATCTCCGTGAGATAATCACCGAGCGCTCCCGTGTCTATGCGGTAAGGCTCCGCAGCTCCTTCAATTACGGGTATCTCTTCCGTTGTCTGCTTCCCGTCCTTTGTGACTACGAAGTACAGAAGCCCATACAGATAATTATTGTCCTCGGGGTCGGCGGTAAGCCGGTGACTGCACAGATACCAGCCGTAGAGCGGCGTATCTCCCTTGTATTTCAGGCTTCCCGTCAGGATATAATTCTCCGGAGCTCCGGCGTTTTCGTTCTGCATCAGGTCTGAATTGTCCGGGTCATAGAACACATAATCCTTCATCGCGGGGTCTGACGGCGCGGTAAGTCCCGTGTCTTCGCCCGCGGGTCCGGGTATCCGGTCGGTGCCATAGGGCGAAATGCCGAGCATCTCATACAGAGCGTTTTCTTCCGTGGGCTTGCCGTTATCGCCTATCACCATGATGAAGAAGTATTGCTGCTCCTCATCGGTATTATTTTCCTTGTACCAGTTCAGTATCTCCCGCATTTCGGCGGCGCTCGCGGGGGGCAGAGCTCTTATCTCTTCCTCGGTCTTGTTCCTGTTCGTTCCGCTCATGAGCCGGAAGCCCCATTCGCCGTCAGCGCTCTTTTCCGCGTATATCTCCAGTCCCTTGAACGTGCTGCACTGGAAATACTCCGGATATTTTTCTTTCAGCGCAGCAAGGCCGGTCTCTGCGGGCGCAGCCGGTTCGGTGACGGCTGAAATGGCCGTTGTGACCGAGGTGTCTGTTACCTGTCCGCCGCTGACATCTATCCTGCCCGCGCCGAACTTCGTTATAACGAGCACCGCCGAGGTTATTATCAGAGCCGCCGCTATGCCGGAGAATACCGCCGTCCTGACAGGGAAGGGCTCCCTGTACGTTTTCCTGCCTTTGCCGCCGTTATGCACGGTCACGGGTACCGCGCCGGCATCGGCCGTGATATCGGGCGATTTTGCTTTCAGTGAGGGCATACCGCTCATGGACTCCGAGATGTATTTTTCGTTTACCTTGCCGACCGCTTCGATCAGCTTTTCTACACGTTCGTTCACAGTACTATGCCCTCCTTTGCAAGTTCTTTTTTCAGCTTCTCACGCACACGGTGCAGAGTGGTCTTGACTTTTTCCTCGCTGATATCCATTTCTTCGGCTATCTCGGAAACGCTCCGGAAGTGGTAGTACCGCTTCATGAACATTATGCGCTTCTCGGTGCCGAGCTTTTCGAGAAAGCCGTTGAGCACTCTTACGATCTCGCGGTCGTCGAACTCCTGCTCGACGGTCTGCTTGTCCGCGATGCACTCCGCGAGCTCGTCATATACGTCGTCCGACCTGCCGCCGCCTCTTTTCAGAGCGGACAGATTTCTGCGCATATTGAGCG
>CAMVBT010000309.1 GCA_947165805.1 uncultured Clostridia bacterium | reverse complement strand
GATATTCTTTGTTATCGCCATACCAAGTCCGGAACTGCCGTATTTGTTGGTAGCGGAGCTGTCCTCCTGGCTGAACGTGTCGAAGATATGCGGGAGGTAGTTCTTGCTCATGCCTATGCCCGTATCGGCTATAATGAAGCGGAGTGTTGACTTGCCGCCGAATTTCGCGGTACGCTGAACGGAAAGTTCGACGCTGCCGCCCTCGGGAGTAAACTTAACTGCGTTTCCGAGAATATTAATGAGTACCTGACGCAGCTTCATATTGTCGCCAATGTAGTAATCGTCGATCTCGCCCTGTATATGACAGTTGTAGGTCTGCTTGTTCTCGGAGCATTGTGCGCTGAAAATTGTGTTTATCTGTTCAAGAAGCTTCGAGAACGAGAAATCCTCGTTTTTAAGCATCATTCTGCCGCTCTCTATCCTCGACATATCGAGAATATCGTTTATCAGGCTGAGCAGGTGGTTTGCCGAGCCGCCTATCTTTTCGAGATATTCCCTTGTCTGTGCGGAAATATCGGGGTCGCTGAGCGCGATATTGTCAAGCCCTATGATAGCGTTCATAGGTGTTCTGATCTCATGGCTCATGCTGGACAGGAAAGCAGTCTTTGCCTTGCTTGCTTCCTCGGCTGCTGCAAGAGCATCGCTGAGTGCCTGATTCTTTTCAAGTGACTCTCTCATTTCGCTGTCTATGTCGGTAAAGCCTGCGCCGATAGCGTGAACGATATGGTCATTCCTGTCTGCGCTGCGACGCACGCCCGCGATACGAAGCATCTCATAGCTTTCAATGCCGTTATGGACGGTAAGATATCGGTACGACAGAATAAGCTCGTTATCAAGCCGTTTTCTGATGTTTTCGGGCTTTATGAAATCAAGAAATCCCTCGCGGTAGCTTTCTGCGACACGTTCATTTGCGTATCTCTCAAAACCTTCGCTGAACAGGAACCTGTCATTCACCTGCGGACCGTCCTCTTCGCTCACCGTTGAGCGGTAGCATATACTTTCGTCGGTGTCGAGGTCAATGTAGTAAACGCTCTTGTAATCGGACGCGAGTGCGGTTATCATATAATCCTGCTGTGTATGCTGCTTTTCCTCCGCAAGCAGCTTGTCCTGCAATTCAAGACGCTGTTCAAGCTCCTGCTGCTTTATGCGGTTTTCGGCAGCCGAGGTCTCTTTTTCCAGAGTGAGCTTTGCGTTTGCCTTATTCTGACGAAAAATGACAATAAATACAACAAACAGAACAGCCGCCGTCAAGCCTGTTTGTACAAGACTTCTCGCTATTATTCCGTCGGACACGGAGCTTATCTTCTCGCCTATAACACTTTCGCGGATCAGATATGTAAGCATCCAGTCGGTGCCGGCGATCGGCTTGTATGAAAGAGTCTCTTTTATATCGTTGTATGTGAATGAAACGACATCGTCCGTGCCGTTTGCAAAATCATCTCTTACCTTTTCAGCCGAACCGCCGTTTTCAAAGCCGGCATGTTCCAGCGCATCAAGCAGGTTGGCTTCATCGGCAAGACCGCCAAGCACCATGCTCGTAAGCGCAACGCCGTCCTTGGTGTAGATATTGCAGAAAGTAGTCCCGTTGTTGTCGGACTGTAGAGATACGCCCTCAAGCATATTGTTGATATCTATTTCCATAAAGCAGACAACGAGCGTTTTCTCCCCGAATGCAGGCTCGTTCACCGGGATAGCGATGATGACCTTCTTCTGATCTCCTTCCGGATCTTTGAGAGTGATCGAAGGCTCGGAAAGCGAGTTATGATCGAAGTTATACAGGTCTATGTCGTTCATAGTGCCGAGAGATGTGTATATAAGCCCATCCGTATCCACAAAAGCAAATTTTTCGAGGGTATATAGCTGCTTCATTCGCGCCTGATATGTCTGCAGATGCTCTGTATCGCTGAGGTCATCGGCGGTAAGAAGTCCCACGGCGGTCTGGATATTCTTGATATTGCGTTCAAGGGCAGAGGATACTACCTGTTCGCGTCTTCCCGCAAGTTCGTCGAGATAAAGCAGACTGACGGAATTGACGGCATTTTCTGTGTCCTGTTTTGCCTGTTGCCCCGACCAGAATGTGCCTACTATCAGTATCGCAGCGATTATCAGGCTGCCGATTATCGTAACGGATATTGATTTTATACTGCTGTTTATATTCATAAAATGCCCCTCCGGTGCCATGCTTGAAAAAGTAAGCTATTTGCGATATATTGACGCATACATATAGGTTATATATGATTATATCACAGTTTAAAAGTCTTGTCAATGTCATGTTTCGGGCATTTACAAAACAGTACATCTGTGATAATCAGATCATCATTTATGTTCTCTGTTTAATTTTTCTGCCAGATGAGATTTTATATATGAAATCTATTGACAAAGCAGTGGATAAATGATATGATATATACATATTTATCAGATATGATTTATCGGATAAAGAAGGTGATCCCCTCTTGGATATCTTCAGCGCAGTCGGGAATACTCCCCTGTTCGAGCTGAAAAGCTTCGGCGACGAAAAGCGTGGCATACATATATTAACCAAGGGCGAGTTCCTAAATATAAGCGGCTCGGTCAAGGACAGAGCGGCCAAAGCGATGATACTTGACGGTATATTGTCGAGGGAAGAAATACTTTCCTCAATACTGGTGGTAACGCTGATGTTAAATTCTATGTTGGCAAAGCAGCATATTCAACTGATACTTGGTGTATAAAAGCAAAAGACGGTATGGAAGACTATCTGTATTTATTGCTCAACAGCATAAAGCAGGAGCTTAATCTTAAGTTTTTTCAGGGAACAGGTCTAAAGCACTTGCAAAAGCCATTGCTTAAAGACAAAACGATTTACATACCGTCAAAAGAAGAAATATTGTCATTTAACGCTGACGTTCAACCGTGGCTGTCAATGATTTCAGAAAACATTCGGGAATCATATAGGCTTTCCTCACTCCGCGACTGGCTCTTACCGATGCTGATGAACGGTCAGGCTACCATAGCCGACTGATATGATAAATTATCGTTTATATTTCAATAACAGCTATAAAAATATGAATATCAGTTCATTAGCTATCACTCGACTTATAGTAATACTTTCGCTCTGTTGTATTACTTTTCGTGACAGCGTCCGAACTATACAGGAAAATCTCAAAAAAACGGCGAAAAATGATAGTCTGTCTAGCACGCACATATTTCAGAGCAAAAATTTGGAAAATTATATGGACGCTGTCGCGGA
>CAMVBT010000308.1 GCA_947165805.1 uncultured Clostridia bacterium | reverse complement strand
TGAGGATTTCGGTAAGGCTATAAAGGCAAAGACCGAAGCAGAGGGCGAGCTTTCAGACGACGATGCGGAAAATATCGCAGGCGGTGGAATATTCAAGAATTTCTTTAAATTTTTGCTTGGTCTTTGATCAGTCCGGCTTGAAAAAAACGAAGTCGCCGCTTCACGGCGGCGGCACTCACGAAAATAAGCCGCAGACGCGGTTTAAATAAATTAAAATGCCTACGGGCGGAAAGGAGTTTTCGTATGAAAACTATACAGGATTTTATCAAGGAGATCGAAGGTTCGGCAGAGCTTCAGGCAGCGCTGAAAGAGATCAAGGACAAGGACGCTCTTGCAGAGTTTCTCAAAAAGAACGATGTTGCCGGAACAGTTGAGGAGTTTGCGGAAGCTATCAAGGCAAAGACCGGAGCTGAGGGCGAACTGTCCGATGATGACGCAGAAGCAGTTGCCGGCGGTAATTGGTGGGGCTTCGTTAAGTGGCTGTTCGGTCACGGCTAATATCCGCAAAAGCCATTGAATGAACCGAATGTAATCCGCAGGAGCGGTTGCATAAAACATTTTAGAGCCCGAATGGGCGGAAAGCGAGAAATTGATATGAAACTTAAAGGCGAACTGAAAGAAAAGGTTGAGAAAGCTGAGAGCGCAGCCGAGGCGAAGGACATCATCGCAGAGGCAGGCGTTGAGCTGACGGACGAAGAAGTCGATAATGTTGCAGGCGGTGTCTATCGTAACCCTAATACTCGCCGTCCTAATGACGATACTCATATCAAGGCGCCGAAAGCGAATGGCAACTATGTGTGATCTGTAACACAGGTTCAGCCTTCAACTACACATACTTAGAATTACACACACGCAAAGGCTCCGGTTTCCGGGGCCTTTGCACGGCACGCTTTAGGGAGAATCCAAAATGGAAAACAACAGCATTTTCAGACAAAAAAGCCTTGACAAAGTATCATCACCGGAAAAGCTCGATGACTACATCAGAGTAACCACGCCGAGCGTGTGGATAGTGCTTATCGCTATCGTACTGCTGCTTGCGGGTGCGGTAGTCTGGGGCATTTTCGGAGAAATAGAGATACATAACGAGGACGGAACTACCGAGACAGTCGCACCGATAACATTTATAATGAATTAAGGAGCCGGAGATGTCAGAAAAAGCAATAAAACAGCCGCTCACGAAAGGGGCCGCGAAAGTCCCGGTCATTATGCAGATGGAAACGCTCGAATGCGGCGCGGCTTCGCTCGATATGATACTCGCGTACTACGGAAAGTGGATCCCGCTCGAGCAGGTGCGCGAGGACTGCGGCGTGTCCCGTGACGGCTCGAACGCGAAGAATATCCTCAAGGCCGCGCGTAGCTACGGACTGAAAGCGTCCGCTTACCGCTACAATCCCGAAACGCTCAGGGAAGTCGGAAAATTCCCGATGATCGTGCATTGGGAGTTCAATCACTTCATCGTGCTTGACGGCTTCAAGGGCAACAAGGTATATATCAACGACCCCGCGCGCGGTACTGTGGTAATGCCGTTCGAGACCTTCGACGAGGGCTACACGGGCATCTGCCTTATGTTCGAGCCGACCGGGAGCTTTGAACCTTCGGGCAAGCCGAAAAGCATAGTGCAGTTCGCAAAAAGCCGCTTGCAGGGTGCGTCCGCTGCGGTAGCTTTCGTGTCGCTCACAACACTCATAGCTTCGATAACCGGAATTATACTGTCCGGTTTTTCGCGCGTTTTTATCGACCAATTGCTGACCGGATATGACGCGGACTGGCTGCTGCCGTTTCTGATCGGGTTTGCGGGGCTCAGCATCGTGCAGATCGCGGCGGCGTGGATACAGGCGGTCTATTCGCTGAAAATAAACGGCAAAATGGCGGCTGTCGGCAACACGTCATTTATGTGGAAGATCCTACGGCTCCCGATGAAGTTCTTCTCCCAGCGCATGGCAGGCGATATCCAGCAGCGGCAGGCTTCCAACGCGACTATCGCGGCGCAGCTCGTGAATACACTTGCCCCGCTTGTTTTACAGACTGCGATGCTGATATTTTATCTGGTGGTAATGATACGTTATTCGCTGCTTTTAACGGCGGTCGGCATTTTGTCGATCATCGGGCAGGTGTTCGTTTCGCGCATTATCTCCAACAAGCGCGTCAACCTCACCCGTGTCATGATGCGCGACGCGGGAAAGCTGGCATCTTCTACCGTCAGCGGTATCGAGATGATCGAGACTATCAAGGCCAGCGGCGCGGAGAACGGATTTTTCGAGAAATGGTCGGGCTATCAGGCAAGCGTGAATACGCAGAATGTGCGCTTCGAGCGCATAAACGGCTATCTCGGACTGATACCGCCCGTGCTGACCGAGCTCGCGAACACGGCAGTGCTGATACTCGGCGTGTACCTGTGTATGACGGGCGAGTTCACGGTCGGTATGGTAATGGCATTCCAGGGCTTCCTCGCTTCGTTCATGCAGCCCGCGCAGACGCTTATTTCCGCGGGTCAGCAGTTCCAGGAGCTGCGCACGGAAATGGAGCGTGTCGAGGACGTTATGAAGTACCCGACGGACGTTGAGATAACGAACGAGATCGACGAGGACGCGGACTACGAAAAGCTCTCCGGAACGGTCGAGCTGAAAAATGTAACATTCGGGTATTCAAGGCTTTCGCCGCCGCTTATCGAGAATTTCAGCATGAAGCTCGAAACGGGCAGCAGAGTCGCGTTTGTCGGACCGTCGGGCTGCGGCAAATCGACGCTGGCAAAGCTGATCTCCGGTCTTTATCAGCCGTGGGAGGGAGAGATACTCTTTGACGGCAAACACATAAACGAGATAAACCGCAGCGTGTTCACAGGTTCGGTCGCGGTGGTCGATCAGGACATCACGCTGTTTGAAGATACAATAGAAAACAACATAAAGATGTGGGACAACACCATTGAGGACTACGAAATGATGATGGCAGCCCGCGACGCGCAGATACACGATGACATCATGCAGCGCGAGGGCGGCTACCGGTACAGGCTCACAGAGGGCGGACGCGACTTCTCCGGCGGTCAGCGGCAGAGACTTGAGATCGCAAGAGTTCTCGCGCAGGACCCGACGATAATCGTTATGGACGAAGCAACTTCCGCTCTTGACGCAAAGACGGAGTACGATGTCGTGAACGCGGTCAAGCAGCGCGACATCACCTGCATAGTTATCGCTCACAGACTTTCGACTAGCCGCGACTGCGACGAGATAATAGTCTTCGATCACGGAAAGGTC
>CAMVBT010000307.1 GCA_947165805.1 uncultured Clostridia bacterium | reverse complement strand
ATATGTGTATAGAACTTATCAAGTATATTGATTTTAGGGATTCCACTACTTTCGAAAACGGAAAATGAGTGATTGATCAGAATTGCTTAAAATTGTCCTTTTTGTTGACCAAAACATTGAAAGCGTCAGTAAAAGCACAGCTAAGCGGCGATTTTGTGCGGAAACAGAAACAGTTGATTATTCATCGTAAGTGTGATATAAACGGAGAGTTGCAGCGTCAAATATTTCCTACGGTAGCTTTTCGGAGAATAATACTCTCTTCTCCCATTGCTTTTTTCATCTATATGTGGTATTAGCGCGAAGCCCGCGCCCCCAATATTGCTCCGGACAGTATTTTTATATTTTTGATCTCTTCTCCCATTGCATTTTTTTGCTTTATGTGGTATTATATAGATATGAGAATTATCCGGGCTTTTTCCGATTTAACAAAACGGAGGAATATAATGAGAAAACATAAGATCACTGCGGTACTGCTTTCCGCGGTGCTGCTCATTTCGGGCTGCGCGGAGAACAAGGCCCCTGCCGCGTCGGACGGGACAGTGACAGAAACGACTACCGCAGCGGCGGAGACAACGACCACGACGGAGGAAATAACCGCCACTGCGCCGGAAACAACGACCACAGCGACGGAAATAACCACCACCGCGGCGGAGACAACGACTTCCGCGGAGCAGACCCTCGCCGGAATGGTCGTGGGTGACGAAACGACGGACGAAACAACGACCGAAGCCCCGGTCACCGGGGCGGAGACCGCCGCGCCCGAGCCTCCGCCGGAGATCGACGAGGATATGTTCACGCTGTACATAGGAGGAAGCGAACAGGCGGAGAAGTACGATGTAGAGGTCAAGGCAATGACGCCGGACGTGACCGCCGAGGTCATGAAGAAGCTGGAAGCCGACAAGCAGGTTATCCTCGTGAGAGACAGCGGCGGCGCGTACAGCATAGGCGATTGGAACGGCTTCAATATAACGGAGCTTAAAACCTATGAGCGTATGCTGTCGCGCGAGAGTTATGAGGGAATCAAGGAAGCTTTGCAGGATACGGAATACGCGGAAATGAGCTATGAGGATTATGTCAAGGAGATCATTCAGCTCATGGAGACCTTTTATCCCGGCGCCTCCGAACTGTTCGACGAGAACATGAAGCTCAAGGACAGCCCGGAAGACGGTGATATCCTGCTGCTCCGGTGCGTTATGTGTAACGACTTCAAGACCGCGTACTGCGATAACGAGACAGTTTACAAAGAGGGTCTGAACCGGATATTTGACCTGCTTGAAAACGACAGCGGGTATAAGGAGTTCGTAAAAGGTCTGAACAGCGGCGACGAGTTTTACAGAGAAGCGGTCATCAGCTATAACGGCGGCTATTGTGTGGCAGCCGGAGTTTCCGTAAAGACAGAGTCCTCCGGGGAATGGCAGCACGGCGAAATGATATGGCTCGGAAGAGCGAAGATCTATGAGACCGACCCGAAGCATCTCACGCGGCAGATATTCCCCGCCGACTACACGCTGTTTGACGAGATAAACACCGCAGACAGCCCCTTTGAAATGTCAATGGAGATAATTTCCGAGGGCTACCGCGGCGACGGCGTGAAGGTGGAGGAAAGCGGTTATACGAATATCCTGCGCGGCAATATGACGCTCGGGAGGATACCGGAAATAACATTCACTGACTCCGGCGAGGATTACGGATTTGAATTCGGCGATGTGAAGCAGATGTGGCTGAAATTCCGTATCAAGGAAGGCTACCGCGACAATGTCCTCGGCAAGTATGTCGCCGAGTCCCCCGACCTCGCGGGGATAGGGAGACTCTATGTGTTTGCCTTTGACGAGAGTATCAACATAAGCCTGCCGCTCGAGACATGGCACGACGAAGAGACGAACACCGTTTATACCGTGATCGACGGGATGCCGGGTTCATTCAGCCTTGTCGATCTTGAGCTGTGGATGGATCAGTTTGCCGTGCTTGACGCGGAATGAAAAAATACGGTGCTCTGACGGAGACCTGATCTATGAAGAACAATATTACCTTTCGTGATATACTGAGGAGCCAGAACAAGGGCAAGCTGCTGATCTCGGCTGTGATAGCCGTTTTCTTTGCGGCTGTTATAGTGATATACAATCTGCTGCTCCTCAATTCCATAAACGAAAATATGATAAGCACCGGTCAGATATCCGCCGAGCGCTCGGCAAAGACCGTGGACACCTTCCTTTCGGACTGCTCGAAATCGCTGGCTATCGTGGAATATACGCTCAACGATCTCATAGTGAGCGGTGCTCCGGACGAGGAGATGCTTGACTTCGTGATCAAGCAGGACGCATCTCTGGAGAATATCATAAGCGCCGGGACGACCAAGCTCTACGCGTACATCGGCGGCATGATATTCGATGGTAAACAGGGCGTGATACGCAAGCCGGACTATGTGGCGGCGGAACGTCCGTGGTACCGCAAGGCATCCGCGGACAAGGGCAATTTCGTGCTCGTCGATCCGTACAAGGATATCCATACGGGAAATATACTCATGACTATCGCGAAGATGATGTCCGACGGCAGCAGCTTCGTTATGTTCGATGTTTCGCTCGAACATATACAGAGTATGATCGAGCAGCAGTCGGCAAGCAGCAGCAGCCTGACCGAAATGGTGCTGTCCGGCACCTGCACGGTCGTCGCACATTCCGATATCGGGGAACTTAACAAGTCGTACCTGTCAGAAGAGGGCAGCATAGGTCACGCTGTCGTCGCGAATATAAGCGGCAGTGAGGAGCAGCATTTCAATGTTTCCTTCGGCGGCCACAGATATACGGCGTACATAGTTCCCATACACGGCGGCTGGCTCAGTATCTCCGCGGTCGCGACCTCGGACGAGTATATGCCTATACGCATAATGTTCATGGTGAGCGTTATTGTCTCGGCGGCGCTGTTCGCTGCGGTAGTCTGGATGCTCATACGCACCGGAAGAAAGGAAATGCTCGCAGACCGCCTTACCTCGCAGCTCTCTTCCGCTGCCGATATCTATCTGTCCCTGAGCGATATAGACCTGGTAAACAATTCGCTCATTCAGATAAAGAACTTCGACCCGCGCTTCATGACGCAGTTCACTCTTGACGAAAACGATGTTCAGGAGACCTTCAACCGAATCATGGAGAGTATGCCCGATACTCCGACAAAGCAGGCGGCCATAGATTTCGTCGATCTGTCAACGCTCGAAGACCGCCTTGCGCAGAAGGGCAGCATCATACTCGAATATCAGAGCCACGGCTAC
>CAMVBT010000306.1 GCA_947165805.1 uncultured Clostridia bacterium | reverse complement strand
GCAAAGGTGCAGCTCGTGCTCGACGGCGTGCGCATCACAAACGAAGATTTCCCGGCGATATACGTTGTTTCCGCGGACAAGTGCTTTATAACAACGACAAACAGCACCAATACGCTCTCCGTGACCGGACAGTTCAAGGCTGACGGCGATACCAACACCGACGCGGTGATCTTCTCGAAGGACGATATCGTGCTGAACGGGGTCGGAACACTTAAGATAACTTCCGCTTACGGGAACGGCATTTCCGGCAAGGACGATATCAAGATCACCGGCGGCACATACGACATCACGACCGCGAAGGACAGCATCGAAGCCAATGATTCGATCAGGATATGCGGCGGCAAATTCACGATCAGCAGCAAGAAGGACGCCCTGCACTGCGAGAACGACGACGACGGCTCTGTCGGCTGGATATACATTTCGGACGGCGAGTTCGATATAACAGCGTCGAGTGACGGTATTCAGGCGACAACGATACTCCAGATAGACGGCGGTACATTTGATATAACCGCTTCCGAGGGTCTCGAAGCAACTTATGTGCAGATAAACGGCGGCAAGATAACAATTTCCGCGTCGGATGACGGCATTAACGCCTCCCGCAAGAGCACAGCCATAACAACTCCGACCGTGGAGATAAACGGCGGCGAGCTCACGATAACAATGGGTCAGGGCGACACCGACGGCATAGACGCGAACGGCAATATCTATGTGAACGGCGGCACAGTCAATGTTACCGGTCAGTCCACATTCGACTATGACGGCGTCGGACAGCTCAACGGCGGAACGGTGATCGTCAACGGTCAGCAGGTCACTTCCCTGCCGCAGTCTATGATGGGCGGCGGCTTCGGAGGACAAGGCGGATTTGGCGGTCAGGGCGGATTCGGAGGACAGGGAGGCTTCGGAGGCCGCAAAGGATCCGGAACAGCGATGTAATATCATTGATAACAACAAAACGGATAACCGGGGATCCGGTTATCCGTTTTTCATTTTTATAAGCATCAGTATCAGCAGCACAATAGTTAAAACGAATAATAATTAATGTCTGCTCATCAACCGTGAAAAAGCTTCATAGCGCAGCTTGAAGACTTTTCACGGTTGCAAAAGTGCAAGGAAAATCCTGAAATATACAAATTTTCCTTGCACTTTTGTCCGCCCACAGGGCGGAATGAGCTTGACATCAAGGAATGTGTCCGCCTTAAAAAGGCGCTGAAAGCGTATTTTAAGGCTTTCCAAAGTCCTCTTTGAGGACTTTGGAACAATAACTGCCGAAAGGCAGTTATTGAGGACACATTAATTATATCAAACACACATTTTTTTCAAAATCATTAGCGATATATTTTATCTCTATATCCGTGATTCCTTTCTCCTCCCTGATCTCTCTGAACACCGCAGCTATGGAACATCAAAAAGTGTGACGCTTTATGCAAAGTCACAAAACCGTTTGTGCATTATCACAGAATGTAGAATATATAATTGCAAGGACTAACAATATATGGCATAATTCAGCTGTATCAAAAGTGCAGCGCCACAAAATACGGTAAGATAATGGTCTTTCATACTTCAAGGAGGCAGAACAATGAAGAAAATTTCAAGAATTCTCGCGGTATTTACGGCGGCGGTAATGGCTATGACTTCTGTATGTATTACAGCGTCGGCCGATACAGGAAACCTTATAACAAACGGAAACGCTTCAAACGGAATATCCGGCTGGACAGACCCGGACGGCGCGTGGGCAAGTGACACTTCCTCCACTCAACCGGGCTGGAGTTCATTCAAGCCTTATGACGGAGCATATTTCTGGCCTAAAAAGAAAAAGCTCAGTCAAAGCAGATTGTATCAGGACATATCGGTTAAAAAATATACAGGTATGAAAGCAACGCTTTCCGCATACGTCCGCCAGTACAATGACGGCGACGAAAGCAAACTGATGCTCGAATTCCTTGACTCCTCGGGCAAGGTCATTGATTCCGCAAGCACGACCAAAAGCAAATCCTCGGAAAAATGGACAAATATCAGCGTAAGCAAGACCGTCCCGAAGAATGCGGTGACCGCAAGAGTATCGCTCTACGGTATAAGGCATGGCGGTTCGGATTGCGACAGTTATTTCGACAACGTTTCCCTCACAATGAGCGGCACACCGAGTTCGTCGGGCTCATCGGGCTCATCGGATTCAAATACCTCGACTAAAGACAATATGTTCAGAATTTACCTCGAAGAAGGCGAAAGTCTGAAAGTTGCCGCTATCATAGGCGGAAAAGCCGCTTCATCTGTCAAATACTCCTCTTCCAACAGCAAAATAGCAAAGGTCACATCAAAGGGCAAGATAAAGGCGATATCCGCGGGAACTGCAATAATAACCGCAAAAAGCGGCAGCACTGTTGTAAAAATACAGGTCCTTGTGGAAGAAGACGATTAAACGACATATATAAAAAGCCCCGATTTAGCTCGGGGCTTTTTTGTTCCCGTGACGAACGTACCAACAGTGCCTGCCGGTTCAGAGCAGTTCCCGTCAGTTATTTTATCTGCGTCTGAAAGTCTGCGCAGACCTGTGAAATATTTGACTTTCTAAGAAAAACATAATATAATCATAAGGGTCGGAAAACGACAGGGAGCGGAGTTGAAAGTAAAGCGTTCCGCGAAAAAGGAGGCGGGAATATGACAATGAGCCTTGGTATGACAACACTATCAGCCGAATGTCAATACCGAGACTAAAATGCTCGCGGGGGCGGAGGCTCTTGTGCGCTGGATAAGGGACGGCAAGACCATATCACCCGGCGAGTTCACACCCGTCCTCGAGACCGACGACAGTATATGCGTGCTTGATTTCTACATATTCGAGCAGGTGTGCAGAGATATAAGAAAATGCCTCGATGAGGGCATCGAGCCTGTGCGGATATCGACCAATTTCTCGCGGAAAAATCTGTCGGACCCCGATTTCGCGGATAATATACAGAACATACTCACAGCCTATGATATCCCGAAGCAGTACATCGAGGTCGAGCTTACCGAGACTGTGAGCGAGGACGAAAACGACAGGCTCAGCAGATTTATAAACGATATGCACAGTTCGCAGATAGCTATGGCTATCGACGATTTCGGAACGGGTTATTCCTCGCTGAACCTCCTGCGCGATTTCTCGGCGGACGTACTCAAGCTCGACAAGTCGTTCATCGACGGACATACCGGCACAAGGCGCGACAGCGTTGTTGTCTCCAACGTCGCGAAAATGGCGAACGAGCTCGATATGAGCGTCATAACCGAGGGCGTTGAAA
>CAMVBT010000305.1 GCA_947165805.1 uncultured Clostridia bacterium | reverse complement strand
TTGCGTTCGGACGCAGGAACTTCACATATATGAATATCGAAGCCGCAAACAGCAGGACTCCCGCAATGCTCACAAATACCGCCAGCGGGTAGCCCGCAGTCGTGAACCTGAACTCTATCGTATGCCTGCCGGGGCTTATCGGCACTGTCAGCAGCGCATCGAGCGCGATATAGTAATTCTCGGTCTTTGTCGGGTCGTCGGGGTCCTTAAGCTCGGCTCGCTTGCCGTCGATGAATACTTCCCAGCCCTTTTCGTCCGGTATCGACGTGAACAGGTATCTGTCGGTGTCGGCATTGACCGTGACCTTCATCGAGGTCGGGGTCGGTCTTTCCGCAACAGTCTCCGGGTTCATATCCAGCAGAGTCTGAAGGTCGCGCTGTATCGCGGCTTCGTTGATATAGACGAACTGTGCTTCCTTGAAGTAAAGCTCGTTCTTGGTGAGAGTCAGTCCTATGATGACTTCCTCGCCCTTCTTGAAGTCGCCTATCTTCATTATGCTGTTGTTGTCGCCCTCGAAGTAGGTGCCGAGGAACTTCTCGCGGTTCAGCCATACGTTGACCGTTCTCTCGTATTTGGTCGGCAGGTACATATACAGCGGCGAGGTCTCGGGCATGGTCAGGGTATAGACGATCTCGGCGTTCTTCTTGCTGTCCACGACCTTGAAGCTGTGGTGGCCGTCGGTGGTCTTGCCCTGTGTTACGTTGGTCTTTTCGAGGTCAACAGGCGTCTTGTCGCTGTTGATTATGCGCTTGAAATACTCTCTCGGCTTATCGAGCCCGATCATCGCGGAAAGCAGCCGGTTCTGATTGTCGAAGGGCTTGCCCTCGGCAAACTCAACGTCCGCGAACGATGTATCCACAAGATAGGACATCGGCAGAGCGTAATCGTTGCGCGTAACGGTTATATCCTTGGCGGACTTTATATTCTTGGTTGCATTGTCCGGGCAGGAGAGCTCGTACTTCACGCCGAAGAGGCTCTTGGTTATCTCGGTAGCTCCCGAGTAGCGCGTATAGTGGCTGCGCGCCGTGAAGCCGAGGTCCTCGAGCAGCATTATGGGCTTGGCGTTGAGGGTGCTGGAGCTGTGGGAAAGACCGTACATATTCACCGCCATAGGGTCGTTGACCGTGCGGAAGTAGGTCTTTTCTATGCGGTAGAAGCCGTCGTCCTTTGCCTTTATGTCGTTTACGACCTCGCGGGTCGGCTGTATGACATCGTTATAAGAAGGGCGGGTCGAATACACGATGTCGCCGTGCTGCTTGAAGAGCTGATATATCGTGTTGTAGAAGCCCTCGCCCAGCAGTATGACGCACAGCATCACGCACCAGAGCGTCTGCTTCGCGGCTATCTTGTCCTTTAGCTGCACGAGCGCCGCGGAGACCAGGAGCAGTATCAGCATAGCCGGCAGTATAACGGTCAGGCCGTCCATTATGTCGCGGTTTATGTCCGTGTTTATGGTATCGGAGTTTTCGATCAGCAGCAGAATGACGAACCACGCGAGCGCCGACATCGTGAGCCGCCGCTTCGATATATCACCGATGTTGTCGAACGCCTGCGCCGCGAAAGTCACCAGCAGGAACGACAGCATGAAGCTGTAGCGGTAGGGGAGCCAGTTCGGGAGCTGACCGCCGTGCCAGAGCATATCGACCTGCTTGATATACATACATACGCACAGCACGGATATTATCGCGGCCGCGCCTATCCTGTCACGCCCGCGTATCTTCTTCATGAAGAAGAAGCAAGGCAGCATTATCAGCACTATCGTGCCGCAGTAGATGAACGGCAGACCGCTCATGCGGCAGGTGTCGTAGGAGCCGGGGAACATCTTGTCAAGCATCTCGACGAAGTGGAAGTTCGTGTCTATCGAGGTTGCCTCGGACACGTTGGACGAGAAGTCGAATTTTCCGTAGGACAGCGAATGGTACACCGGCAGCAGCATGAACGCCGACATCATCACCGAGACTATCGCAACACCGGTAAATGCCAGCCCGCGCCGGATAAACAGTCTGTAAAAATTCTTCTTGTGAGTGACGCAGCAATAATACATAAAGTATATCGCCGAGAAAATCCCTATCATAAAGCCGATATAGAAGCAGGTCGTGAAAGCATAGACCAGCGAGAGCGTCAGCATTATGAACTTGCCCTCGTTTATCAGCTTTTCTATGCCGTAGACCACTATCGGCAGTATCATCACGCCGTCGAGCCACATCGGGTTCATCGTCTGCTCCAGCGTATAGGCGCACAGAGCGTAGCAGGACGAGAATATTATCGTCGTGAATTTCCCGAAGCCCCTGCCGCGGCTCAGGTATATCGCCGTGCAGAGCCCTATGGCGCCGACCTTGGTGACCATCATGGTCAGCAGGCCCTCGGTTATGCACTCGCGCGGCCATATCCACACAAGGATATTGAACGGGCTCGCGAGGTAGTAGCCGATGATGCCCATGAACTCGCCGGATAGGTTGCGGTTCCACGAGTAGAAGATGCTCTCCTTGCCCGCCAGAACGTCGTATATGTGGTCGTAGTAGTAAACGTACTGCCCGTTGAGGTCGAGGGAAAGCACCGAGCGTTCGCCGAACGGGAACACTCCGAAAATGAAATACGATATCAGCAGTGTCAGGCACGGTACGGCAAAGGATATCCATAACTGCCTGTCCTCGGTGAAAAATCGCTTTATGCCGCTTCTCGCGTATCCGAGGTATTCGCGGATATCAAAGGTTCCTGTCATTGGTGTTGTCTTGTTCCTTTCTGTTCTTCGTATCTATCGAAATTATATATCTTGGCCTTTGTTTTACCTCTTCATATATCTTGGATAAATAGTAACCGATGATCCCGAGACCTATCATTATCAGCGATCCCGCAAACAGTACGAGCATATATACCGTAGTGAAGCCCTCCTGCGCGGTGCCGGAGAAGTAGTTGACAAGGCTCTGTATGCCTATGCCGAACGCGAAGAGCAGGAAAAGCAGTCCCATTCCCGTAACGAGCTGCATAGGCAGGTTGGTGAAGCTGGTAATGTTGTTGATCGCAAATATCGCCAGCTTTTTAAAGCTCCACTTCGATTTTCCGGCCATTCTCGGCGCTACATTGAATTCTATCTTTGCCGTTCTGAACCCGACCCAGCTTGAAAGCGCGCGGAAGAAGGTTATGCGCTCGGGGAGCTCTTTAAGCGCGTCTATGACCTTCCTGTCCATCAGCTTGTAGTCGCTTGCTCCGTCGAGATCGACGCTCGATGAGCTTCTCATTATACGGTAGAAGGTTTTGGCGAAGCACTTGTAGACAAAGC
>CAMVBT010000304.1 GCA_947165805.1 uncultured Clostridia bacterium | reverse complement strand
GGCTTCATAAACAGCTGCCTCGAGCACGGCAGCCGTAACTCGGAAAAGAACGTGATCTGGTATTCCTCCGCCGAAAAGGAAGAGCTTTTCGACAGTATGAGAGAGAAGATACTCGAGCTGCTCGGACGTGTTACCGCGGTCGTATGCTACAACGATATGATAGCCGTCAGACTGATGAAATTCTGCCGCGAGAACGGCATAAGCATACCCGACGATCTGTCCGTTACGGGCATAGACGATTCCAACTATGCGAAGATATGCGATATCCCGCTCACTACCGTGAAGCACCCGCACCGCAGGCTCGGCGAGACCGCCGCAAAGCTGCTGCTTGACCTCATGGACAGGGAAAGCGCTTCTCCGGAGGATATAATATTCGAGCCGGAGCTGGTGATCCGCGACTCGGTGAAGGTATTCGAGGGTGCGGAGATCAACGGCAAGAGAATGGCATGACCGCGGGAGGTGACAGACTTTGATCGCCGCAGAAGAAAAAAGTACGGAAATAATGAGACCGGATACGGAACGGATAAAGGAGCTGCTCGGAAGCGGCAGCCCGTCCGAGTGCCGCGGTGTGCTTGACAGCGTGCTCCGGGATATGCGCTTTGATGATATGACATCTCTGATGCTGAGACTGTACGCGTGTATGGACATCTATATCGCGGCAAAGAGCTTCTCGAAGGAGATAGGCGTGACGGACGAGCAGTTTTCGGCGCGGTTCGGCTCTGTGGACGATATAGAGCCGCGTCTCGGCACAAGCGGAGGGATCCGGGAGTTCCTGTACGATATACTGATGCAGTGCATGGAGTGGCGCGCGGACGGCGCCCGGGGAAGCGCCGGAAACACGATGCAGACGGCATTGCGCTACATAGAGGAAAGCTATATGAACTGCGAGCTGTCCCTCGGGAGCGTCGCGGAGGCTGTGGGACTCAGCCCGTCGTACTTATGTATGCTGTTCAAGAAGGAGACCGGCAGGAACTTCTCCGACCACCTGACCCGCGTAAGGATACGCCGCGCGAAGGAGCTGCTCTGCTGCACGAACAAAATGGTCTACGAAGTCGCTTATGATGTGGGTTTCAGCGATTACCGCTATTTCAGCCAGATATTCAAGAAGAACACCGGAATGACCCCGCGGCAGTTCCAGTACAGCATGAATGTGACCCCCGAAAAAGAGATCAGCTGAAAATCGTAAAATATTAAACATTTATAAAAACATTTTTAGTATAAATGTATGTACAATTTGTATATAATGTAAGTACAAGTTAACGGCAAGGCCGTTGATGATAAATCAAGTGAAACGAAAATGGAGGAATTTTTTATGAAGCTCAAGAAGATGTTATCCCTTATCGCTACAGCCGCACTCTGCACATCGGTTTTCGCGGGCTGCGGAAACAACAGCGGCGGCTCCGCCTCGACCACAACAGCGGCTCCTGCGGCCACACAGGCTGCTTCGTCCGGTAAGCTCATCAAGGTCGGCATCATCAACAACGACCCGAACGAGTCCGGCTACCGTACAGCAAACGATAAGGACCTTCAGGCTACCTTCTGCGAGGCTAACGGCTTCGACGCAAAGTTCGCCTACAGCCTTAAGAACGACGAGCAGATCACAGCGGCTCAGAAGTTCATTCAGGACGAGGTTGATTACCTGCTCCTCTCCGCTGCCGATACAGCCGGCTGGGACAGCGTTCTGAAAGACGCACAGGCACAGGGCGTTAAGGTGATCCTGTTCGACCGTACAATAGACGCAGATCCGAGCCTTTATGAAGCATCGATCGTTTCCGATATGGCAAAGGAAGGCGAGACAGCCGTTGAATGGCTCAAGGGTCAGAATCTCCCGAAGTATGAAATTATCCACCTCCAGGGTGTTATGGGCTCCGCTGCACAGAAGGGTCGCTCCGGTGCTCTCGACGCAACGGCAAAGGAACTCGGCTGGACAATAGTTACACAGCAGACCGCTGAATGGAACGCAGAAAAGGCTCAGCAGATCGTTCAGGCCGCTATTGACTCCAACAAGTCCTTCAACGTAATCTACGCAGAGAACGACGATATGGCAAAGGGCGCAGTTGCAGCTCTCGATAAGGCAAATATCTCTCACGGCGTAGGCAAGGACGTAGTAGTAATGGGCTTCGACTGCAACAAGTGGGCACTCGAAGAGCTCCTCAAGCAGAACTGGAACTACGACGGTCAGTGCAACCCCTTCCAGTCCTCCTATATCAAGGACATCATCGACAAGCTTGAGGCAGGTCAGTCCATTGGCGAAAAGACCATAATCATGAACGAAAAGGGCTTTGACGCTGCAACGATCACTCAGGAAGACGTTGACAACTACGGAATCTAAATAATAATTCATAGTTCTGAATAACCAATAACTGAGTCAAGTGCGGGGAGGCGAATGTAAATATCATCTCCCCGCACTTGCTTTATAAAAAAGGAGGAAAGGAAATGCAGCAGGGATCATTGCTCGAAATGCGCGGGATATATAAATCGTTCCCGGGCGTAAAGGCGCTGCAGAATGTCGATTTCACCCTGCGTGAGGGTGAGATACACGCTCTCATGGGAGAGAACGGCGCGGGCAAATCCACACTGATAAAGGTCCTGACCGGTGTTCATGTGAAAGATGAGGGCGATATCTTCATCAAGGGGCATGAGGGCGCCGTGCAGATACGCTCGCCGCAGGAGGCTCAGCGCGCCGGCATAAGCACGGTGTATCAGGAGATAACGCTCTGCCCGAACCTTTCGGTGGCGGAGAACATATTCATAGGCCGCGGCAGCGGAAAAGGCGTCAACTGGCGCGAAATGAACAAGAAGGCTGGAGAGCTCCTCAACTCGCTCGGCATCGC
The DNA here is from genome assembly GCA_947165805.1 of uncultured Clostridia bacterium. Lineage (GTDB taxonomy): Bacteria > Bacillota > Clostridia > Oscillospirales > Ruminococcaceae > Ruminiclostridium_E. The sequence goes on along the minus strand of CAMVBT010000304.1, from coordinate 461 downwards.
CGTAAAGCCCACCCAGCAGCTCGCGAGCTGCTCTATCGCAGTTCAGCAGATGATAGCGATAGCAAGAGCCGTGGATATGGAGTGCAGCGTCCTGATACTTGACGAGCCCACCTCGTCACTGGACGAATCCGAGGTAGCAAAGCTCTTCGGACTAATGCGCCAGCTCAAAGGCCGCGGAGTCGGCATAATATTCGTAACACACTTCCTCGATCAGGTCTATGAGGTCTGTGACAGAATAACCGTACTGCGCGACGGCCAGCTCGTCGGCGAGTACGAGATAGAGAACCTGCCCCGTGTGCAGCTCGTGTCGAAAATGCTCGGCAAGGAGCTTGACGATATGGCGGACATCAAGAACGATATCCCCGTATTCGAGCAGAGCAGCGAGGCTCCCGTCTACGAAGCGGAGCAGCTCTGCAGCACCGAAGGCATCAAGCCCTTCAACTTCCATATCCGCCGCGGCG